>JANNFQ010000598.1:0-11371 GCA_031380045.1 Acidimicrobiaceae bacterium | reverse complement strand
CACCTTCGAAGGCCGCTGATGCGCGGGCCGGCGCCACTGAGGCTGATCAGTCGGTGGTGGGGTGGAACAGAGGTTTGCGGACGTGGAACGTCCGCGGTGGCCACTGGGCGGCCATGAAGATGGCGAACTCTTCGGCGGCTGGCGTGCCCGCATAGTGCGTCAGGTCGAAGCCGCAGATCTCGAAGCCGAGTGAGGTGTAGAACTCGGCGCCCGGCACGTTGAGGTTGCTGGTCTCGAGCCACAGGTGCTCGGCATCTTCACGGTTCGCGCGATCGTGCGCCACCGACAACAAGTGCCCGCCCACGCCCTGCCGACGGAACGCCGGATCGACGTACAAGTGCCACAGCACCAACCGTCGGTGCCAGCGCTGGAAGCTCGTAGCGACGAACCCGATCACCGCATCGCCGTCCAATGCAACAGCACCCTCGTCCCACGGCCGGTCGTCGGCATCCAGGTCGTCGAGCTCGAACCGTTTCGTGATCGGCGGATCGACGACGCGCAGCGACAGGATGGACGATGCCGAGGCCCTGCTGACCGCGAAGCCACCTCGCGTGGTCAAGCTGGTGTCGATGGCCCTGATCGCTGCCAGATCGTGCGGCAACTGCACGTCACGAATGGTCAGGTCCACCGAACGAGTGTGCCATCGACTTCTCGAACGCGGCCACTGTTCCTGATCGGTGAGACGGCGGGTCAGAGGTTGGGGGGCAGCAGGCGGTTGACGTTCTCGAACCAGAAGTACAGCGCCACGATGAACGGCACGACGCCCACCAGCAGGCCAACCCAGTTCCGTCGCGCCCGCCGACTGACGGCATGTGCGGCGAACGCCACGAGGACCAGCAGGAATCCCCACAACGCCACCTGCGGGAAGGCGGCCGAATCGCCGAACCACCGGTTCGCGAACGCATCGGCGCTCTGATCGGGTGGCTCGACGTCGGCGACAACAGCCGGCTCGCTCGTCGCTGTTTCGGTCGTCGCTGGTTGGGTTGACGAAGGATCGGTGGCCGCCGGCGTGCCGGGGGGCGGCACTGTCTCGACGGACACTGTCTGCACGGGCTCTGCCGTAGCCGGGACCGATTCGGCTGGCACCGATTCGGCTGGCAACGTCGAGGGGTCTTGCGCGCCCAGATCGGCGGCCGGCAGGGTGACCGGTGACGACCGGGCAACGTCGAGCTGGGCGAACACGACCAAACGCTTCGTGGTCTTGTACGGCGGATGGCACGATGTGAGCGTCAACGTGGCCTTGGTCGGGTCCAGCGTGGGGATGACCAGCGAGTAGTCACCGGGGTCAACGACGGTCTTGCCCGTGACGACATAGGTGTACTGGCCGGCCAGCGTGGTGACCATGATGTCGTCGCCCGGCTGGAGGTCGTCGATCTTGCCGAACGGTGCGCCATGCGTGGTGCGATGCCCGGCGATGGCCGAATTGCCCAGCTGGCCGGGCAGGGGGGTCTCGGGGAAGTGGCCCGGGCCGTCCTGCAGGTCGTTGGGGCTGACACCCTCGACGACTTCCCAGTCATTCAGATCCATCGCCGGGATGTTCAGTCGAGCCACCGGCTCGCCCTCGGTCGGGATGAGGGCCACCGCGGCGGGCACCGTGGTGGTGGGCGCGATGGTGGAGGTTGTCGATTCGGTCGGAGCGTCGCTGGTGACAGGCTGGACGGTGGTGGCCGGTGGCACCGTGGTCACCGGCACCGTGGTTTCGAGCATCTGGTCGAACCGGTCGCCCAACCGGTCCTGCTCGATCGCCGTCTGAATGCCGGTGCCCCACAACTGATAGGCCACGAACGCGAACATCAGCACGCCCAGCGAGACCAGGGTGCGACCCACGATGCCCAACACCCATCGCCAATCGTGAGGTTCTCGGGGTCGATCGAAATGGCTGGCCCGACGCTGTGCCGGCCGCTGGGTGCCTGCAACCGGGTCGGCGAACGGGCGGTCGCGGGTCGCCGACTGGTCGGCCGAGCCATTCGCGGCGAGGCGTGATTCGATCGACTCGGGAACGGATTCCGGGCCCGGATCGTCGACGTAGGGAGTCTCGACGACGTCATCGGCCACGAACCTCGACGCTACCGGTTGGGCCCGGCCGATGACCGTGCAGGTAGCGTGGCTCGTCGCCATGGAACCGCTCGTCGACCCCGATGCGCCTGCGGGCGTGACTAGGACCGACCCGGTCGTCGAACTGGTCGATGTGGTGGCCGTGCTGGGCAGCTTCCCCGCATTGGCCGGCGCCTCACTGGTCGTCAACCGCGGCGAGATCGTGTTGCTGCGCGGTCCGAACGGAGCCGGCAAATCCACCCTGCTGCGCGTGTGCGCCGGCCTGGTGCCGTTGGCCCGCGGTGAAGGCCGGGTTGTCGGCTGCGATCTGCGAACCCAACGCCAGGCTGTGCGTCAACGAGTGGGGCTGCTGGGCCACGCCAACGGCCTGTACACCGATCTGACCGTGCGCGAGAACGTGACGTTCTGGGGGGCGACCGTCGGCGCCTCGACCGACGAGATCAACGCCTCGCTGGAACGGCTGGGTCTGGCCGCGCGCCTGGCCGACATCCCCGTCGGCCGCCTGTCGGCCGGCCAGAAACGTCGAACCGCGCTGGCCTGCCTGGTGGCCCGCCGTTCGCAGGTGTGGCTGCTGGATGAACCGCATGCCGGCCTCGACGCCGCCGGCCGCGACGACCTGGACGCCACGCTGCGCACCGCTGTTCAGTCGGGCGCCACCGTCATCGTGGCCAGCCACGAACTCGAGCGAGCCGGCTCGCTGGCCACCCGCGTGGTCGACGTCATTGGCGGCCAGGTCCACGAACACGGCGGTCCCGAAGCCGAATCGACGGGCGCCGGATGAGCGTGTTCCGCATCGCCCGCCTGGTGGCCGCCAAGGACCTGCGCATCGAACGTCGCAGTCGCGTCGTGATCAACCAAGTGCTGCCGTTCGCGGCGCTGGTGATGGTGCTGTTCGCGTTCGCGTTGGACAACGACGACACCCTGGAACGAGTGTCGCCGGGCCTCATCTGGCTGGCCACGATCTTCAGCCTGCTGGTCGTGGTGCAACGCTCGTTCGCGATCGAAACTGCCGACGGCGCGCTGGATGCGATTCGTGTCGCCGGTGTCGATCCGGCTGGTGTGTTCCTGGGCAAGTCGATCGCTCTCGCTCTGCAGTTGTTGGTGCTGGAAGCCCTGCTCACGGTGCTCGCGGTTGTGCTGTATCAAGCCGAACCGAGCGGCTCGGGCGTGCTGGTTCTCTTCGCCACCGTGCTGCCCGCTACATGCGGGCTGGCATTCGTCGGTACGCTCTACGGCGGTCTCGCTGCCGGGACGAAAGGTCGGGAAACACTGCTCCCGCTCCTGCTGTTTCCGGTGGTGGCGCCAGTACTGATTGGTGCAACACGAGCGACCGAAGCAGCACTCGGCGCCGGTGGTGCAGCGACAAGTGAAGGGTGGCCGTGGATCGGGCTGCTCATGATCTTCGCTGCCCTTTTCGGTGTCGGCGGCACGCTGGCTTTCGGACCGCTCATCGAGGAATGAGGCGCAGCACAACGTGGCCATCACCGCCCACACCGACTCCCGATCTTCAACTGACACCGGCCGACGCACCCGCAGCACCGGCACCCGTTTCACCCGTGCTCTGGGCATCGCCACCATCGTGTTGTTCGCTGCGGTCGCCCTGTTCGGCCTGCTCATCTCGCCCGCCGACATCACCCAGGGCGAAAGCGTTCGCATCCTGTACATCCACGTGGGCACGGTATGGGTCGCCTACCTCGCCTTCGTGGTCACCGCCGTGTCGTCGGCGGCCTATCTGTGGAAGCGCACCACCTCGCTCACATGGGATCGCATCGCCGGCTCCAGCGCCGAGATCGGGGTGCTGTTCATGGCGGTCACCCTGCTGGCGGGTTCGCTGTGGGGCCGGCTCAGCTGGGGCACGTTCTGGGTGTGGGACGCCCGGGTCACCACCACCGCATTCCTGTTCATCACCTATGTCGGATACCTCGCCGTGCGCGGTCTGGGCGGCAGCCACCAGCAACGAGCGCGTCGCTCGGCCGTCGTGGCGTTGCTGGCCGTGCTCGAAATCCCGCTGGTGCACTTCAGCGTGAAGCTGTGGCGCAGCGTGCATCAAGAGGCCAGCGTGGCCGGCAGCACCGACGTCACGCTGGATGGCTCGATGTTGTTCTCGTTGGTGCTGGCCACCGTTGCCTTCACGGCGTTCTACGTGTGGTTCGTGTTGCACCGCCAACGGGTGATGGCCATGCAGGATGCGCTCGACGACAAGGGCCTGGACTACGCCTTGGTCGAACGACGGGCCGAGGGTGCACAATCCGCGCGCGAGAGCATCTGATGGACAACATCGGGTTCATCCTCACCATCTACATCGTCGCGTTCGGAGCAACCGTCGCCCTCGCGTGGCACACGTTGAAGCGCGGCCGCAGCTTGGCCGAACAGTTGCCCGACGAGGACAAGCCATGGACCTGAGCCCTCGCCAGGCCACAGATCCGAAGGCACCCGTGCGTCGGGGCAAGCGCTGGCCCGCCATCATGGTGCTGTGCCTGGTGCTGGCGGGCGGTGGCGTGGTCGTCGCCAAGTTCCTCACGTCGGCGATCGACTACTACTGCAACGTCGACGAGTTGGGCGCCAAGAGCGGCTGCGAGGCCGATCGCCGCCTGCGCGTGCAGGGCAACGTGGAAGAGGGCAGCGTTCAGCAGAACGGTGGGGTCACCACGTTCCTCATGACCTTCAACGGCGTCGAACTACCGGTGCGCTACGAGGGCGAACCGGGTGGCATCTTCCAAGAGTGCGTGCCTGTGGTGGTGCACGGCCGCGTTGCCGCACAGACCGCCGCCGACGGCACGGTCACGCGCGTGTTCAACGGCGACCGCGTCGAGGTCAAGCACGACAACGAGTACGAAGCCAAGAACGCCGACCGACTGAATCAGGCCAACGCCGCATGCTCGCAACCAGCCTGAACGGACTGCTCGGCCACTCGGTCCTCATCATCGGACTGGTGTCGTCACTGTTCGGGGCCATCGCGCTGGCCACCGCAACCATCACCAAAGACAACCGTCTGTTACGCAGCAGCCCCAACTACGCATGGCTGGCCGCATCGGCCGGCACAGCGGCCGCGCTGATCATGTTGTGGTCGCTGCTGACCTATGACTTCGACCTGGCGTACGTGCAGCAGGTCGGCTCGCGCAGCACACCAACGCTGTACAACATCACCGCGTTGTGGAGCGCGCTCGAGGGCAGCATCTTGCTGTGGCTGGCCACCGTGGCCGGCTACACGGCAGTCATCATGCGCAAGTACCGCAAGCGCCTGGACGACCCGTTGGTCGCGTGGGCGTTGGTCGTGATGTTCATTGTCACCGCATTCTTCTTCCTGCTGGCATTCGGCCCGGCCGATGCGTTCGCCACCGGTGCTGCCGGTGTCAACGACGGGCCGGGCCCCAACCCCTTGCTGCAGAACCACATCCTGGTGCTGTTCCACCCGCCCATCCTGTACCTGGGCTACGTCGGCTTCACCGTGCCGTTCGCGTTCGCCATCGCCGCGCTGATCACCGGTCGCGTCGGTGAGGGCTGGCTGATGGAGACCCGCCGCTGGGCCTTGCTGGCATGGGGTTTCCTGACCGTCGGCATTGTGCTGGGTGGTTGGTGGAGCTACGAGGTGCTGGGCTGGAGCGGTGTGTGGGCATGGGACCCGGTTGAGAACGCCAGCTTCCTGCCATGGCTCACGGGCACCGCGTACATCCACTCGGTGTTGGTCCAGGAACGTCGCGGCATGTTGCGCGTGTGGAACATCAGCTTGCTCATCGCCACGTTCGCGCTGACCATCCTTGGCACGTTCCTGACGCGCAGCGGCGTCATCAAGAGCGTGCACGCGTTCAGTGATGGCGAGATCGGTCCGTACCTGTTGGGCTTCTTCGGCCTGATCGTCGTGGTGTCGCTGGGCCTCATCGGGTGGCGCGGCGATCGGCTGCGATCGCCGGGTGCCATCGACTCGCCGGTGTCGCGCGAGGGAGCGTTCCTGGCCAACAACGTGGTGTTCACCGTGTTCGCCTTCATCGTGTTGCTGGGCACAGTGTTCCCGTTGATCGTCGAAGCATTGCAAGACCGGCAGATCGCCGTGGGGCAACCGTTCTTCGATCAGCTCAGCATGCCCATCGGCATCCTGCTGCTGTTCCTCATGGCGGTAGCGCCGGTCCTGCCGTGGCGCAAGGCCAGTGGCGAACTGCTGCGCGATCGCCTGTTCGTGCCGGCATGGTGTGGCGCCATCGCGCTGGCGCTCAGCGTCGCGGTGGGCGCCGACAAGCCGGCGTCGCTGATCGCCTTCGGCCTCGGCGGTTTCGCTGGCGGGGCGGCAGGTCGCCAGTTGGTGCTGGCCACGCGCCGACAGGGTTGGCGCGGTCTGGTCGGCCGCGCCAACGGTGGCATGGTCGTGCACATCGGCGTCATCCTGATCGCGGTCGCGTTGGCCGCGTCGAACGGCTACACCAGGGTTGGCGAGTTCGCGATGAGGGTCGGCGAGCCGGTCGTGTTCGCCGGCCACACGTTCGAACTCGAGGAGGTGCGCAACTTCAGCACTGCACGATCCGATGGCGTGGCAGCCGATGTCGCCATCGACGGCGGGCAGGCGTACAGCCCCGCACTGACCCGCTTCAATCGGGCGGGCAAGGCCATCGGCACACCCAGCGTGAAGACCGGCATCACCAAAGACATCTACCTGACGCTCGAATCCACCACCGGTGCCGGCACCGACCAAGCGTCCATCAAGGTGTTCATCAAACCGATGATCGTGTGGATGTGGATCGGCGGGGGACTGATGGCCATCGGCACGTTGCTGGCCGCGTTCCCGGGGAAGCGACGGCGCCTGCCCACGTCGCCGGTGTCGTCGCCCATTCCCACGGAACCGGCAGTGCAGAAGCCGATCCTCGAAGGAGACGACATTCGTGTCTGACAGAGCGACGACGGTCCCGCCCGCGGGCCCGGCCGATGATGAGAGCAACGACGGCGGCGGCGACGGCGGCTCGGGCCGGCGGCGCATCGCACCCTTCATCGCGCTCGCCGTCGCGGTGGTCATCGGCGCGCTGTTCGTCGTGTTGGCCGGCAGTGGTCCGGCCACCAACGACACCATCAATTCGGCGCTCATCGGTCAGGCCGCGCCCGGTGCCACCGGCGTCACGTTGGACGAGCAACCGTTCGACCTCAGCCGGCGCAAGGGCAGTTGGGTCGTGCTGAACTTCTTCGACCCAGCGTGCGTTCCGTGCGTCGAGGAACATCCGCAGTTGGTCGCGTTCCAGCAGCAGCAAGCCGCACTGGCCGACGGTGCCGAGCTGTACACGATCATCAACCGCTCGGTTCGCCTTGGCAACGGTTCAGACGACGATGTTGCCGCGTTCTTCGCCGAACGCGGCGGCGACTGGCCCGTCGTGCGCGATCCCAATGGCGCGATCTCGGTTGCCTTCGGTGTGTCGCAGGTGCCCGAGACGTGGATCGTCGACCCCGACGGCATCGTGCGCGTGCGCTTCGGGGGCAAGATCGATGCCGAGGGTCTGGGCACCCTGCTGCAGCAGATGCGTGAGCAACGGGTCTGATGACCACATCCTCGATACCGACGGCGGTCGTGAGCCGCTTGCCGGCTCAATCGAATCGCGCGCGCTGGAAACGCGCCAAGGGTTGGCCCGGCTGGACGTTGCTGGCCCTGGTGGTGGCCGGGCTGATGTTTCTGGGCGTCGCCACCGACAACAAACCTCCCACGCCGGAAGAACGCATCGAGGCGATCTCGAAGCGGCTCGCCTGCCCCGTGTGCGACGGCGAAAGCGTGTTCGAATCGCGCAACAACAATTCGATCAACATCCGTACCGAGATTCGCGCCCAGGTCGAGGAGGGTGAACGAACCAACGACGAGATCATCAGCTTCTTCGTGCAGCGCGAATCGCGATTGCTGCTGGTACCGAAAGCCACCGGGTTCGATGCCTTGGTCTGGGCTCTGCCCGCCTTCGCTGCAGTCTGCGCAATCGCAGGTCTGGTCGTCGCCTTCCGACGTTGGAAACGCGCGGCCGATACCGTGCCCAGTGACGACGATCGCTTGCTGGTCGCGTCCGCGTTGGCGGCACAAGAGACGCTTGATGGCGATGCTGTCGATGAATCCTGATCGGCTGGCCGAGCTCGAAGAAGAGCGCCAGTTCCTGTTGCGTTCGCTGACCGACCTCGAGCGCGAGTTCCACGCCGGCGATGTCGATCAGCACGACTACGACGTGCTACGCGACGGCTACACCGCCCGCGCCGCCAACGTGTTGCGTTCGATCGACGAAGGGAAGGCGACCCGACCGCCGCGTCGCCAGGCAAACCCCAAGACGGTCATCGCGACCGTGGTCGGTGTGGTGGCGCTGGCGGTGCTCAGCGGATGGTTGGTGGCGCGGTCGTCGGGCCAACGACTGGCCGGCGAGACGATGACGGGGGGTCAGAAGATCGACGATGTCGCCGGGCTGCTGGCGCAGGCTCGTTCATCGATGGCAGTCCCCGACATCTCTGCCGCGGCCGACGCGTATCAGCGCGTGGTCGAGCTGGATCCATCGAACAGCGAGGCTCGCACCTACAGCGCATGGCTGTTGGTGCTGAGCGCCCAGCAACAGCCCGCCGAAGCAGCGACCGTCATGGTCGATGCAGCATTGAACGGCTTCGAACAGGTGACGACCGACGATCCGACGTACGCCGACGCTCACTGCCTGTACGCCGTTGCGGTCGGCCGGTTCATTCCCGAACCCGACGTGCAACTGGCCATCGATCAGGTGCAGTTGTGCCAGGCCAACAATCCGCCCAACGACATGGTCGGAATGTTGAACCAGTTCCTCGGCGACCTCACCGCAGCAGCGGACTCAGGCCCGGTCGACACCAGCACGGTCAACACGACAGCTCCCTGAGCTCGCTCGTTGCGGCGACGTTCAGCCGGCGGTCACTCAGGAGGGCTCCACACCTTGGCGCGTTCGTAGCTGCCGTCGATGGAACGATCGAGCGTCCAGATGGTGCCTTTGCGCCAATCGGGCTGCGACTGGATCTCGCATCCACGCCGCTGCAACGCGGCCATCGTCTCGGGAATGACATCGCCATGGCTGCACAGAACGGCGCCGTCGGGCACTTCGGCCAACATCTCGAGCGCACCCTCGAAGCTGCGCGCCTCGCCCAACCGACGATCCGTGACGATCTCGAGGTCGAGAGCCTTGCCCAACGGCTCCAGCGTCTGCCGGCAACGCACGAACGGACTGGCGAACAGCGCAGTTGGACCACGCTTGGCCAATCGCTGGGCGATGGCTGCGGCTTGGTTCCAGCCGTTCTTCGACAGCGGTCGCAAGCGGTCGTCGCCGTCCCAGTCGCTGCGGCTTCCGGCCTTGGCATGCCGGACCAGGTAGATGCTCACGTCTCGTGTGTGGTGGCCATGTGGCGAGCGCTGAGCTGCCGGATCATCACCAGGTACACCACACCGCACACGGCCAGCACTGCGGCGAGCACGGCGTTGATGGCCCAGAAATCGTCGATGCGCTGGGCCAGTTTTCGAGTGCTGAAGTTGTTGAAGCTGGTCACGAAACCGGCAGAGGTGGCAAACCCGGCCAGTGGCACCAACCCGTACAGCACCCACCACACATTGACGAGCGGCGAGACAGGGCCGCTTTTCCACGACGGATCGTGTGGCGGTGTCTGTGGGTTCGATCCCTTCCACAGTTCGCGGAACATCAGCCACGGAATGGCGTAGACAGCGAACGGCGGGCAGAACCAACCGGCAATGCCCCAACCCGGCTTCCACGTGGCGCCCGTGCGCCCGATGGCGCGCAGGTTGTCGGCCATGCGGTACATGATCAAGATGGTCAGCACGGCGATGGGGATGATCAGCAGGCCGGCCAGAATGCCCACGTTCGCCTGACTGTCGGTGAACTGCCGCGCGGTGATGTCGCCGGCCAGGTACTCGCGAGCCTTGTCGCGCACCGTGAACACGCTGGCCACGCTGAGCAGCTGCAGCGGCACGAACACCATCATCAAGATGACCAGGGCCTTGGACAACCCGCCGATCTTGCGCAGCGAACCGACGGTCGCATCGTTGGGCGCGCCGTACGCGGTGTACCCCGGCGGCGGCGGAGCGTGATAGCCGCCCGCAGAGCCCGGAGGGGGCGAGAGGTTGGGTGGCGGCGGGGGCGGCGGCGTGGACCTCGGCGGATCGGAACCGAAATCGGTCATGTCTGCACGCTAGTTGGCCCCCGACGTATCGACGCCTGCGCCCAGGATGCAGAATTGTGACATGGGTTTCTTCGACCGCAACCGCAAGCAACTCGCCGAGCGTGGCATCGATCCCGAACGGCTGCCGCCCGGCCAGTACCTGACCGACCGCTTTCCCGTGCTGCACGTCGGCGACGTGCCCGCGTACGGGCCTGGCGATTGGAACCTGTCGATCAGTGGCCTGGTCGACCAGCCGTTCACCGTCGACCTCGACGAACTGAAAGCGATGCCGGCGGTGTCGTTGACCTTCGACATCCACTGCGTCACGAAGTGGAGCAAGTTCGACACCACGTGGACTGGCGTGCGCGTGCGCGACCTGTTCGACAGGGCCGGTGTGCAGCCGACGGCGACGCACGTCATGGAACATGCCGAGCACGGCTACACCACCAACTTGCCATTGGCCGACATCACCACCGACGAAGCCATCGTCGCCTACGCGTTCGAGGGCGAAGACATCGAGCCCATCCACGGCGGCCCGGTGCGCATCGTGGTGCCGCACCTGTACTTCTGGAAGAGCGCGAAGTGGGTGCGCAGCCTGGAGCTGAAAGACAGTGATGCCGCCGGCTTCTGGGAGCGCAACGGCTATCACATGTACGGCGACCCGTTCACCGAACAGCGCCACTGGGGCGACTAGTTCGACGAGCCGCTCCGCAGCTTTGCGAGAGCGCACAAACGCTCCGCGCTTTTGATCGCTCGCACAGACCCGCCGCACCACGTTTCCGTGAGCTCGCAGATGCGCGGAGCATTTGTGCGGGCCTCGGCGAAACGAGAAGGACGGCGACCCGTGCCGGTCTCAGTTGATCTTCAGGCTGGGGCTGAAGATCTTGCGTGGCTTCAACTCCACGGCAATGCGACGGGCGATCTCGTGGAACGCCAACGCGGCCTCGCTGGTCGGATCGACCGCAGTGATCGGCCGTCCGTCGTCGCCACCCTCTCGCAAGGCTGGCACCAGCGGCAGCTGACCCAGCAACGGCACGCCCAGTTCGTCGGCCAACTCTTTGCCGCCGCCGCTGCCGAAGATCTCGTAGTGCTTGCCGTCGTCGCCGGTGAACCAGCTCATGTTCTCGATGACGCCCTTCACCTCGAGGTTGACCTTCTGGGCCATGAGCCCGGCCCGTTGGGCGAC
>JANNFQ010000596.1:0-3221 GCA_031380045.1 Acidimicrobiaceae bacterium | reverse complement strand
CTATTTCATGCAGCATCTTCACCAGACGCTGGGCGAGTTCGCCCTCCTTGATGCGGTCGAGCCGCGCCCGCGGGTCAATGTGCCGCTCAGCCCCGCTTTTTTCGCCACCACTGAGAGATACCTCCGTTCTGCTCGCACCGGCGCCTATCGGGTCTACGCCGTCGAGATCGATTGCCGCCTGCAAGCGGGCTCCGCAGGCCAGCTTGCGGCCTGCATGCCGACTGCCCGTAGCGGCCCGGTGATGATCACCGAGACCCGCCACGGGTTCGTGTGTGCCAACAGTGGCATCGATCAATCCAGCAGCGGTGCCCACGGTCGCGTCGTGCTGTTGCCACTGGACTCCGATGCGTCGGCACGCCAGATTCGCGGGGGCCTGCGCGCCGGTGGGGTCGACGCGGCGGTCATCGTCAGCGACACGTTCGGCCGAGCGTGGCGCGAAGGTCAGACCGACATCGCCATTGGCGTCGCCGGCATCCAGCCGATCTTCAGCTACATCGGGCAGGTCGATCCGCACGGGCACGAGTTCAAGGTGCAGGCCATCTGCACCGCCGACGAGCTTGCCGGTGCTGCCGAACTGGTGAAGGGCAACGTGTCGCGGGTGCCAGTTGCGGTGATTCGCGGGTTCGACTTCCAGATGGACGACACCGCGACGATCGCGCCGGTGCTGCGCGACCAGAGTCGCGATCTGTTTCGCTGACCTCGCCGACAATCCTTCGGCGGTCACTCACAGATGGCTACCGTCTGGCCGTGGGGGGATTCGTGGACGATGTGTCTGCTGGTGCTTCGCGGGTCCGTTCGCTGAGATCGATCCGTCGGGCCGCGGTGTTGGTGTCATGTGCTGCGTTCGTGTGTGGCTGCGGCGGATCGGGCAGCGACCAGTTCATCGATGCAGCACTGGCCACCGTTCAGCCAACGGCTGCGATCGAGGTCCACACGTCGCCGTCATCGACTGCCCAGTTGGCGACAGCGTCATCACCCACACCGTCATCACCCACACCGGCGTCGACCGATCTGCCCTCGACCGGTGCGGCGTCAACGGTCGCGCCTTCGACCGTTGCGCCTTCACCCACTGCCGGAGCTGTGACCGCCACGGTGCCGGCACGCCCCGCACAGGTGGTCGGCATCGACCTGAGCCAACCCTCGCCGGTGTTGGAACTGGCAGTGATCGCATCGTTCCCGCAGGTGTCGTTGCCCAACGGCCCGCCGTACTGGGTGGCGCCGGCAAGTGACGGTCGCATCGCTGTGCTGGAAGCCTCGACCAGCGTCGTGCGATTCCTGGATTCCACCACCGGTCTGGAAACAGCTCGTTCGTCGACCGACATCCCGCCGGCATCAGTGGGTGGGTTCCTTGTCGGTCCCGATGATGTGCTGTACGTCAACCAGGTCGACGACGACGGTGGGCCGATGTTGGTTGCCTACGGTCGTCGCGACGCCCGGTACGTGGACCTCGGGCCGCGTGCGCCCGGGGTGGGCGATCAGACGCTGGTGCTGGGCGTCAGCGGCATCGCTGTCATGGCGGGCATGACCCAGCCGCTGCTGGCCTATGTGGGCGCTGACGGCGCACCCAGTGGAGCGACCGTGGCGGTCGCCGATCTCCGCGACTTCCAGATTCACGATCTGTCGGTCGATCTGGCGCGTGGCGCATTGGCGTGGACCGTTCAGTACGCGACCAACCAGTGTCTGACGACCAGCGGTGGTGGCGCGTTGTGCGTGAACGTGCAGTTCGGGCCGGGGGACGCGGTGGTGCTGGCCGATCAGGTGGCACGGCCCGATGCGGCGCGGCCCACCAAGTTGACCGTTCTGTCAGCGAACGGCGCGATCAGCTGGGATACCGATTGGGGATACGTGGGCAGTGTGGGTCAGAAGCTGTTGCTGGTTCGCGACCACAACGGTTCGTTCGAGATCGGCGTGTTCGCTGTCCCGTGATCAGTGCGCCGTGATCGGGTTTCAGGCCGCCAGTGCGCCGGTCACCAGCCGACCGATCTCGTCACCGTTCAGTTCGTCGTGCACGCACAGCGCATCGGCGATGGCCACCAGCGCAGTGCGATGTTCCAGCACCATGCAGGCCACACGGTCGGCAGCGCTGCCGAGGATGTTCTCGACCTTGGTTCGCGACGACTCGTCGGCCAGTACCTTGGCCACCAGGTTGCCTCCTGGCATCGATGCCGCCTCCAGGCTGATCAACGTGTCGACAGCGCCGAGTTGCCCCACCAGTTGCGAGGCCAAGGTGGTGGCGTAGGCCAGATCGGAGGCGATGCCGCTGGAGGCCTCGCCGAACTCCTGGATCTCGGCCGCACGCCCAGCCAGCGCCACGGCGATGAGCTCGTAGCCCTCGGTGGGTGTCTTCAGGTGACGCTCTTCGGCGTCGCCGTGCGACACCAACCCCAGCGCGCCTGCGCGTCGCAGGATGGAAGCGATGCGAATGTCGCGACCGACCAGCGACGCGACCAGCGCGTGCCCGGCTTCGTGTACGGCAACCCGGCGGCGCTCGTCGGGGTGGTAGCCCACCGGGTGCGACAGACCGATCTCGGTGGTCAATTGCGCCTCGACCACGTCGCTGTGGTTCATCGCCCGGCGACCATGGCGCAGTGCCACGATGAGCGCTTCGTCGAGCAGGCGCTCGATCTTGACCGGGCTGTACCCGGCAGTCAGGTCGGCGATGCCGAACGCGTTCACGCTCTGGTCGTGTGCCTTCTTCTGCAAGTAGAACTCGGCGATCTCGACGCGATCGGCACGCGGAGGCAGGTCGAAGTGGATGATGCGGTCGAATCGCCCGGGACGCAGCAGCGCGGGGTCCAGGTCGGAGGCACGGTTGGTGGCAGCCACCACCAAGATGTTGGCGGTGGTGGGGTGCGGCCGGGGCAGTGCCCGTTGAGCGGGCAGGAACACGTTGATCGCGTCGATGAACTTGCTCTTCACCTTGTCGCGGCCGGTGGGCATGTCGAAGCTCTGCATCTGCACCAGCAGCTCGTTCACGACGCCGACGATGCCCTCGCGCATCGAGCCCGAGTTCATGCCACTGCGGGCGCCGCCGATGGCGTCGAACTCCTCGATGAAGCCGATCGCGCCGCCCTCGGCGCGGGCCGCCTTGCGCAGCGCCTTGAAGTACGTGCGGATCTTGCGGTTGGTCTGGCCGTAATACATCGACTGAAACGCACTGGCCGAGACGAACAGGAATGGCACGCCGGCTTCGGCCGCCAATGCCTTGGCCAGATACGTCT
>JANNFQ010000585.1:0-6121 GCA_031380045.1 Acidimicrobiaceae bacterium | reverse complement strand
TGGAGACGATGGTGTTGTTGAACGAGCTCTTGATGTGAACGACACCGTTGGTGACGTTCTTGCGCTCGCGCTTGCGGGGGCGTCGCCCACCTGGCTTCGGCTTTGCCATCGTTACTTCCTCACGGCCTTCTTCTTGTTGGCGTTGGTTTCAAGGGATCACGCAAGAGCACCCCGTTCGCCGCGCAGATGGCCGCCGAGAAGGCAGCTCGCGCTGCCATCGAGCACGGTCTGCGCCGCGTCGAGGTTCAGGTGAAGGGCCCGGGCTCGGGTCGCGACACGGCCGTGCGCAGCATCCAGAACACCGGCATCGAGGTCACCTCGATCAAGGACGTCACGCCCGTCCCGCACAACGGCTGCCGCCAGCCCAAGCGTCGGAGGACCTGATCATGGCTCGCTACACCGGCCCGAAGGTGCGCATCTCGCGTCGCCTCGGCACCAACATCTTCGAGAACGAAAAGGGTCGCAAGGCGCTCGAGCGTCGCCCCTTCCCGCCCGGCCAGCACGGCCGCACGCGTCGCCGCAACGCCGGCAGCGAGTACCTGGCCCAGCTGCAAGAGAAGCAGAAGGCCAAGTACATCTACGGCGTGCTCGAGCGGCAGTTCCGTCGCACCTACGACGAGGCCAACCGCCAGCAGGGCCCCACGGGCGAGAACCTGCTGCGCCTGCTGGAACAGCGTCTCGACAACATCACGTTCCGCGCCGGGTGGGCCAGTACGCGCCCGCAGGCTCGCCAGTTCGTCAGCCACGGTCTCGTCCAGGTGAACGGCAAGCGGGTCAACATCGCGTCGTACCGTGTTCGCAAGGGCGACGTCGTGTCACTGGCCCCCAAGGCGCAGGCGATGATCGTCATCCAGCACAACATCGATACCCTCGATCGCCGCTTGGTCGGCTGGCTCGAGGCCGGCGACGGTGGCAAGCAGATCACCGTTCGCGACCTGCCGCAGCGCGAGCACATCGATGTACCCGTGCGCGAGTCGCTCATCGTCGAGTTGTACTCCAAGTAGTTCGTTCCCCGTTCGTTGTTGCCGGCAGATCCCGGCTCACGAGAGACAGAGGCTCACCACATGCTCGTCATCCAGCGCCCCACCGTCGAATCACTCGGCGACGAGGAGAAGAACCGTCAGCGTTTCGCAGTCGGCCCGCTCGAGCCGGGCTTCGGTCATACGATCGGCAACTCGTTGCGCCGCGTGCTGCTCAGCAGCATCCCCGGTGCAGCCATCACGGCCGTGCGTTTCGACGATGCCCTCCACGAGTTCGACACCATCGCCGGCATCACCGAGGATGTCACCGACATCATCCTCAACATCAAGGACATCGTGTTGACGTCAACGTCCGACGAGGACATCATCGTCCGCCTCGATGTTCGTGGCCCGGCCACCATCACCGCTGCGGACATCAAGTGCCCCAGCGAGATCGAGATCCTGAACCCCGATCAGCACATCGCCACGCTGAACGCCAAGGGCCGGTTGGCCGTCGATCTCACGGTCGGCCGTGGTCGTGGATACCTGTCCAGCGATCGTGACAGCCAGAACCGCACCATCGGGGTTGTCCCGGTCGACGCGATCTTCTCGCCGGTCCGCCGGGTGATGTTCACCGTCGAGCCCACCCGCGTCGAGCAGAGCACCAACTACGACCGCCTCGTTCTGGACATCGAGACCGATGGTTCCATCGCACCTCGCGATGCACTGGCCTCGGCCGGTGCCACGTTGCGTTCGCTGGTCGATCTGGTCGCCAGCCTCAGCGACGAGCCGCAGGGCCTCGAGCTGGGCGAGTTGGCCAGCATCGCTGCCACGTCGCCCGATCTCGACCTGCCGATCGAAGACCTCGACCTGTCCGAGCGGCCGCGCAACTGCTTGAAGCGCGCCCAGATCAACTCGGTCGGCGAACTCCTCACCAAGACCGAGGACGATCTGCTGAACATCACCAACTTCGGCCAGAAGAGCCTGGACGAGGTCAAGCAGAAGCTCGACGAGCGCGGCCTCAGCCTGCGCGGCTGACCGTTCCCGATACGGCAGCACCTTCTAGAGAGAAACGACCATGCCAGCAACACCTCGCAAAGCAACCAACTTCGGCAAGAGCGCTGCGCATCAGCGCCTCATGATGGCCAACCTCGCTGCCTCGCTGTTCGCGGCCGAGGGCATCGTCACCACCGAGGCCAAGGCCAAGGCACTGCGCCCCATCGCCGAGAAGCTCATCACCAAGGCCAAGAAGGCTCAGGAAGGCGACCCGATGCGTCTTCATCGCATCCGCCAGATTCAGGGCTACCTGGGCGACAAAGAGATGACCAACAAGCTGGTCGCCGACGTCGCCCCTCGCTACTCCGACCGCAACGGTGGCTACCTGCGCATCCTGAAGCTGGGTCCGCGTCAGGGCGACAACGCCCAGATGGCGCGCATCGAACTCGTCTGACGCTGTGCAACTCGAGATGGAGCCCGTCGCATTGCGGCGGGCTCGTTTCGTTGTGGCCTACGACGGCACTCACTTCCACGGCTTCGCCGAGACGCCGAACCATCGCAGCGTCATGGGCGTGTTGCGTGCTGCCATCGAACGCGTCGCCGGCCAACCGGTCGAACTGGTTGGTGCCGGACGCACCGACGCTGGCGTGCACGCGTGGGGTCAGGTCGTCAGCGGCGACCTGCCTGCTGCCCTCGATCTGGCCGGTCTGCAGCATCGTGTCAACCGCATGTGCGGGCCGACCGTGGTGGTGCGGTCAGCGCAGTGGGCAGACGATCGCGAGTTCAGCGCTCGGTTCAGTGCCACCTACCGGCACTATCGCTACGACGTCCTGAACGCCCCCGTTCCGGTACCGATGCTGGCGCCCGTGGTCTGGCACGTGGCGGCGCCGCTGAACCTGTGGGCGATGCAGTTGGCGTGCGATCCGTTGATCGGCGAGCACGACTTCTCGTCGTTCTGTCGTGCGCCCAAGGTTCGTGACGATCAGCCCGTGGCGTCGCTGCGCCGGCGGGTGATGTTGGCCGAGTGGAACGAGGTGCACTCCGATCACGGCCCGCTACTGCGCTTCCAGATCCGTGCCAACGCCTTCTGCCATCAGATGGTGCGCTCGATCGTGGGCACCATGGTGGACATCGGCCACGGCAAGGTGCATCCGGGCGACATGCGCGGCATCATGCTGGCGCGCAACCGCTCGGTTGCCGGCCAAGTGGCGCCCCCCCATGGCCTCACCCTGTGGGACGTGGGCTACTGAAGCAGTCGGGCTACTGGTCGTCGCGGCCCAGCCTGTTGAAGGGATTCCGGCGATCAGGACGGGTCACGAGTAGAGGGCCAGAACGTGGGTGGCCCGGCGGACGAGCTCGGCCTGCAGCTCGGGCGGCGACAGCACTTCCACTTCGTTGCCGAAGCCGATCAGCAGCGTGGCCGCTTGGGCGATGCTCTCGATGGGCACGCTGGCCTGGCGCCAGCCGGTTTCGTCGACGGGCGCCGCCATCAGTGCCTCGATGGCCGCGATGCCCAACCGGTCGATACGGCCCATGGCAGCCGACGACACTCGCAGCTTCGCCTGCCCTCGTTGCAGGCTGCGCTCGAAGCGCTGCAGTTCGGCCTGCCAGTGCTTTGCCAGATCGAACCCCGGTGGCGCGGTGAACGTCTCGTCCAACACGTCCATCTCCAACACGTTCGAGATCTTGAACGTGCGCAGGCTGCCCTTCGTGCGCGCCACCAGGTACCACGACCCGGCCTTCATCACCAGGCCCAGTGGATCGACGATGCGATTCGTCGTCGCCGACCAACTCTCGTAGCGGATCGACAGGCGCCGGTCCTGCCACACCGCTTGGGCGATGGCCGGCAGGTGGGCAGGCGGGGGAGCGTGGCGGTACCAGTCGACCGCATCGAGATGAAACCGATCGCCGATGCGCGACGCAGTGTCGACGGCCCCGCTGGGCAAGGCGGCGAGCAGCTTCAGGCGGGCAGCCGCCAGCGGTTCGGCCAGCCCCATGGCTGCGGCCGGGCCGGGCAAGCCCGCCAGCAACATGGTCTCGGCTTCGCTGGGCGTCAGGCCGGTCAGGCGGGTGCGGTACCCGTCGAGCAACTGGAAACCGCCACCCGGGCCACGATCGGCGAAGACCGGCACACCCGAGCCACTCAGCTCGTCGATGTCGCGGTAGATGGTGCGGACCGACACCTCGAACTCGTCGGCCAACGCCTGCGCGGTGACCCGCCCGCGCACTTGCAGGGTGATCATGATCGACAACAACCGGCTGGCACGCATGCGCGCTCCATTCACGCGGAAATTCCTGACACAGGATGTCAGGTTCGAGGACGAACATGGTGATCGAACGCCGCACGGCGCACTTCCACCCATGCAGGAGATCGACATGTCAACGTCCGCAGCCACCTCGGCACAACTTCCGGCCGCAGTGCGCGATTTCGACTTCCTGGTCGGAACCTGGAACGTGCATCACCACAAGTTGCAGCACCGGCTGGCCGGCAACGACAACTGGTGGGACTTCGACGGAACATCCACGTTCTGGAAGATCCTCGGTGGCCTCGGAAACGCCGACGACAACGTGCTCCACCAGCCGACAGGAACGTACCGGGGTGCGTCTGTCCGGCTGTTCGATCTGGAGACCCAGCTGTGGTCGATCTGGTGGGTGAGCGAGGGTCATGCCGTCATCGAGCCCCCCGTGGTCGGTCGCTTCGAGAACGGACGTGGCGTGTTCAGTGGGCGCGACAGCCTCACATCGGACGACGGCGAGGTCCGAGCGATCAATGTCAGGTTCGTGTGGTCCGACATCACTGACAACAGCGCCCGATGGGAACAGGCCTTTTCGCCTGACGGTGGCGTCACCTGGGAGACGAACTGGATCATGCAGTTCCAGCGGGCCAATTGACAGGGCGAGGCGACCGCACGAGGCGACATCGGGGAACAACACGGGCAGACTGTCGGTTGGGAATCCCGTCATGGCAGCGAAGCACATCCTCATCTGTTCCACTCCCGTGGGTCCGCTGGGCAGCGGCGTCGGCGGCGGCGTCGAGCTGACGCTGCACGGCCTGGTGCTGGGCCTGTCGGCGTTGGGGCATCAGATCGAGGTGGTTGCCCCGGCGGGTTCGTTGCACGTGGGCCACCGGACGCATCAGATCTCCGGCAGTCTGCAGGTCAGCAGCCAAAACGAGGGTCGTGAAGCCCCCATCGCCATGCCTCCGTCTTCTGTACTGGGCGCGATGTGGGAGTGGGTGCGCGTCCATCAGACAGAGTTCGACGTGGTGTTGAACCTGGCCTACGACTGGTTGCCCATGTATCTGACGCCGTTCTTGGACGTGCCGGTCGGCCACCTGGTGTCGATGGCATCGTTGAACGACGCGATGGATGCGGCTATCGCCGAACTGGTCAGTGTGCGTCCCGGTTCGGCAGCGGTGCACAGCCAGGCGCAGGCCGAGACGTTTCCCGAGATCGCCGATCAACTGCGCGTCATCGGCAACGGCATCGCAGTCGAGCGGTACGACATGCACCTGACCGCCGACGACCCACCGCACCTCGGCTTCATCGGGCGGATCTCACCCGAGAAGGGCATCGCCGATGTCTTTGCGCTCTCGGCGGAGACGGGCATGCCGGTGAAGGCATGGGGGTTGATGCAGGACCAGCACTGTTGGGACCAGGCCGAAGCGGCGCATCCCGCCGCACGGGTCAGCTACCAGGGCTTTCTGCCCACCGACGACCTGCAGGCGGCCATCGGCGGGTGTACGGCTGTGGTGATGACGCCAAAGTGGGTCGAGGCGTTCGGCAATGTCGCCATCGAGGCAATGGCGTGCGGCGTGCCGGTCATCGCCTACCGCCGAGGTGGGCCTGCCGAGATCGTGAGCGATGGTGAAACGGGCTTCCTGGTCGAGCCCGACGACATCGCAGGCCTGGTGGCAGCGGTTGGGCAGATCGACCAGATCGACCGGATCGTGTGCCGGCAACGCGTGGAAGAGCAGTACTCCACCCACTCGCTGGCGGCGCGCGTGAATGCATGGTGCGATCAGCTGATCGACGCCTGCCATGCCGAGGGTTTCGTTCCCGATCAGATCCACTGATAACTCTGACCAGGCCAGCTTGCGCTCTGACCAGGCCAGCTTGCGCTCTGACCAGGCCAGCTTGCGCTCTGACCAGGCCAGCTTGCGCTCT
>JANNFQ010000650.1:0-9808 GCA_031380045.1 Acidimicrobiaceae bacterium | reverse complement strand
ACCATCACCTACACCATCACCTTCTGGGCCGACGGCTACACCGAACCCGACAACGACTACACCTGGAACAGCACACCCACCACCTACAACACCGGCGAACTCAACGCCGTCAACACCAAACCCTGACCCCCAACCGGACCCGCCCGGCGCTCACGACACCCCGAACTGGCCCCCCGACCTGGCCGTCGAACGCACGAACCAGGCGGCAACTCCCCCGAACGTCGCCACCACGGCGGCCACCACGAAGGCGTGTTGGAACGGTGCGAGATTGCCTTCCGCGCCGTCGATGCTGACGGTCGTCAGCACCACGGTGCCAACCACAGCACCGAGCTGCGACATGAGTTGCTGCATCGCTCCGGCGACACCCAGATCCTGCTGATCGACGGCGTTGGCGGTCAGGGACGTCAGGGCCGGGTAGGCGATGCCCAACCCTGCGCCCGACAGCGCTAGCGCGACCACGATGAACCACAACGAAGTGTCGGACCCGACCGCCGCCCAGCACGCCATCGAACTGATCACGCCGATTGCTCCGACGACCCCTGCGGTTCGCTCACCGACGCGGATGGTGACCAACCCGGCCAATGGCGCGATGAGCGAAAACGTCAGCGGCCGGGCGATGACCAGCAACCCTGTCTTCGACTCGGACAACGCCAACCCCTTTTCGAGCACTTGCGGGGCCAGGATGAAACCGCCCATGTACGCGAAGTTGGTCAGCGCCATGCTGAGCACGGGCCAGGCGAAGTTGCGGGTACGGAACCACGCCAGAACGATCAGCGGATGCGTCGCCCGTTGCTCGATGCGAACGAACAGCACCAGGCTGAGGACGCCGGCTGTGAAACACGCAACCGACGCAGCGCTACCCCATCCCCACTTCGGTCCTTGGTTGACGCCGGCAAGCAGCAGCGTCGCGCCAAGGCCCATGGTGATCGAACCCTTCACGTCGAAGCGCACACCCTCCAACCGGTCGGTGCCGGGAAGCAACCACAGCGCAACCACCACGCCCACCAGACATAGCGGCGCCTGCACCAGGAAGATCACTCGCCAGCCAACAGCCTCGACCAGTGGCCCACCCGCCACCACACCCAGCACCGGCGCGCCGGCAGTGACGAAGCTCCAGTAGCCGAGTGGCTTGACCCGCATCTCGGGCTCGAACATTCGATTGATGTACGCCATCGCCGACGGACCGCAGGCCGAGCCCGAGGCCGCCGACAGGATGCGGAAGGCGATCATCGACGGCGCATCCCACGCCACCGCGGTCAACGCGGCGAAGACACCCGCGAGCAGCAGACCGACGACGAAGACGCGCTTGTGACCCCACAGATCGCCGGCCTTGCCGAACGCGGGCCCGACCACGCCGAACGCCAGCATCGGCCCGGTGATCGCCCAGTTGAGCACACTGACCGAACTGTCCAGATCGTCTGCGATGCGTTGCAGCGATACGACCAACAGCGTGATCGTGAAGCTGACGGTGAACAGCCCGCCCAGCACCACCCACAGCACTGCCCATCGGTGGTCCAGGCCGATGCGTCGCGCCAATCGTCGCCGCAACAAGATCGGCCACGGGATGACGCCCAGCTCGTCGACGCCGGCGGAATCGAACGACAGCGTCTGATCGCTGCGCGGATGAACGTTCTCGTTGCGATCCGTCGTGTCGGACGGGCGCACGCCGGAGGCCTCAGCTGGGCCGGGCGAGGGGCTTCAAGGCGTCAGCCAACTCGCTGACGGTCCACTTGGAGTCGCGATCGACCCCTTGGCCGCGCGACCAGCTTTCGATCATGGTGACATTGCCACCCTGCACCAGGAAGCACTCGCCGGTGAAGACACAATCGGCACTGGCCAGGTAGGCCACCAACGGCGAGATGTTGGCCGGGTCCCATTGGTCGAACGCGTCGGGCGGCGGCTTCATGATGTCTTCAAGACCCGGTGTGGCCAAGGTGAGTCGCGTCCGCGCGCCTGGCGCAATGGTGTTGCTCTTGACGTTGTAACGGGTGAGCTCTTTGGCGATGATCTGGCTGAAGGTGGCGATGCCCGTCTTGGCCGCGCCGTAGTTGCTTTGGCCGGGGTTCGAGAACAGCCCCGACGTGGACGACGTGTGCACGATGTTGCGCGGCTTCGACACACCCGCCTTGTGCTGCTCGCGCCAGTACGCGGCCGCCCAACGGCTGGGCGCGAAGTGACCCTTCAGGTGCACCGCGATGACGGCATCCCACTCTTCCTCGGTCATGTTGACCAAGACGCGATCGCGCAGGATGCCGGCTTTGTTGACCAGGATGTCGAGATCACCGAACGTCTCGATCGCCGAGTTGATCAGCCGCTGCGCACCCTGCCAGTCGGCGACGTTGTCGCCGTTGACGATGGCCTGGCCACCGAGATCTTTGATCTCTTCGACGACCTGCTGCGCGGGTGTGAGGTCGCTACCCGTGCCATCGTTGGTGCCACCGAGATCGTTGACAACGATCTTGGCGCCCTCGGCTGCGAAGAACAGGGCGTGTTCTCGACCGATGCCTCGACCGGCGCCCGTGATGATCGCTACACGTCCGTCGAGTGAACCCATGTCGGAAACCCCAGTCTTGTGTCGACGACCGCAGCGTCATTGCCGGCGGCTTATCGAACGCTAGCCAGAGGCTGTTCGATGACGCGTATCGAGATGCTGCCGATCAGGCCGGCACGGTGGTGGGCGCGACGGTGGTCTCGGGCGGTGCCGTGGTGGTCGTGGGCGGGGTACCGAAGGTGAGGTCGATGGGGGTACCGCGTTCGAAGGTTGCATTGGCGACGACCGATGCTCCGTTGACCTCGGCCAGGATGTTGACGCCGGCCGGATCGCCATTGACCCGGCCCAGCACCAGGCCCGCCGCGATCAACGCGTCGTTGGCCTGCTGCAGCGTGAGATCGGCAAGCGGCGGGATGACGACGAACTGTGTGCCCTTCGAGACGACCACAGTGACCGGTGCAGCGATGGGGAACTCGCTACCGGCAGGCGGATCCTGACGAATGACCGATCCGATCGGAACGGTGTCACTGAACTCGTCGGGCGCCTGAGCCACGACAAGGCCAACTGCCTCGATCTGTGCCGTCGCGTCGGCCAATGCCAACCCGGAGAGTTCGGGGACCACCACCGGTGCGGGCCCCGACGACACCACGACGCGCACCTTGGTGCCGCGCACCACCGTGTCGCCCGCGGTGAGACCTGTCTGGGCCGGCACCGACCACGAAATGATCGAGCCTGATGGGACGGTTGGATCGCTGATGGTGTCGCCGCTCTCGAGTACCAACTCGAGCTCGGTCAGCGCAGCGGTGGCCTGCTCGAGGGTCAGACCGGCGAGCTCGGGCAGCGCGCGAGGTTGCGGTCCGCTGCTGATGACGATCAGGAAGTCGGCGCGTTGATTCAACGTAACGCCAGCGGCAGGGTCAGTGCGCAAGACCGAGCCGGCGGGGATGGCGTCGCTTGATTCGTCGATGGTGGTGACGTTCCAGTCGAAACCACTGACCATGTTGAGCGCCGCGCCCTTCTGCAGCCCGACCAGATCGGGCACAACGTTCGACTGGTCGCGACCGAGGAACCACGCCAACGCGCCGCCCAACGCCGCGGCCACCACAATGATGGCGACGACCGCCAGCAGCTTGCGCCGCGCGGTGGAATGACGCAGCAGCGGCGGGTCGGGTTGCGGCGGTGGCGGGATTGCCGCGATGGGCTGATCGGCCGCACTGGGCGGTGCACCCGCTGGACCAACGACACCCGTCGGCAGCGTCTGTGGGACCGACGAGGTGGGGGCTGCGGCTACACCAGCCCCGTCGGCACCAGGTGCGGTTGACTGAGCATGAACGCCGCCGTCTGCCGCCACAGCACGATCGTTCGGA
Organism: Acidimicrobiaceae bacterium; assembly: GCA_031380045.1. Taxonomy (GTDB): domain Bacteria; phylum Actinomycetota; class Acidimicrobiia; order Acidimicrobiales; family Ilumatobacteraceae; genus VFMC01. The sequence goes on along the minus strand of JANNFQ010000650.1, from coordinate 5,950 downwards.
ACGATCAAGACCGGACCGGTTGATGGTGTGATCAGGGTCTGAACGACCGTGGGAGGCGACTGACTCCCCGCTCCATTCGAGGGTGCGACGACCGACCTGGGCGAGATGTCAGCGACGGGCAGGATGGGAGCGACAGGCAAGGCTGGATCGGTTGCAGTGGATGGCAACGGTGCGGCCGTGGCGCTGGCCGACTCGGCGAACAAGCCGGTGCTGAGCAGCGCGATCGGCGCCGGGCGTGGCAGCCGCTCAGCTGCCTGGACCAGTGCCCGGCCGAACTCGGCCGCGGTGAATCGGTCCAGCGGGTCAGGCCTGCCGCTGCGCTCGAACACTGCAGCCAACGGGCCCAGATCGGCCGATACCGGCATGAGCTTGTCGAGCCTGTTGGACAGGGTGGCGACCGTGGAATCGCCGACGAACGGCAGTTGCCCGGTGACAGCTTCCAGCAGGCACAGGCACAGCGAATAGACATCGCTCTTCGAACCGGCGGGAACCCCCGTCGCCTGCTCGGGTGACGCATATCGGGCGCGATCGGCACTGACTGCGGCTGGATTGCTCCAGATCTCTTCGGACACCAGTTCAGCCAGACCGAGGTCGGTGATACGCAGCTTTCCGTCGTCGCCGAACACCAGGTTGGCCGGACGAATGTCGCCATGAACCAATCCGGCTCGGTGGGCGGCATCAAGGCCACGGCACACGTCGAGGCCGACCATGACAACCTGCGACGGGCTGAGCTGGCGACCGCGGTCGCGAAGGTCGCGCATGCTGCCACCGGTGAGGTTCTCGCACACGACGTAGCGAACGGGCTGGCCGTTCCACGAGGCGGCGCCGATGTCCAAGATCTGGGCGATGTTGGGGTGGCGCAGGCCGGCCACGAGGTGCACGACCTGTGTGAACTGTTCGTCGAACCCCGGCCGGGCACAGATGTCGGGATGGATGATCTTGACGGCGACGGTGCGGTCGCCGAGTACATCGACGGCCTCGAACAAGGCGATGTCGAGGCCGCTGCCACGACGACCTGTCAGCCGATACCGCCCAGCGAACAGCCGATCGGCCGCAGGCTGACCGTTCGTGACAGTCGCCGCGGTTGCGCCGCTGGGAGGTGCGTCGGGCTCGCTCATCGGATACTCGACGCTAGCGGCTCATCCCCTCCGACGGCGCGCGGCCGACCACCCCTCGCCGCCGTCGCACCGTGTCACTGCTGCCGACGATGACGGCGAACTCCCGGCCTGGATGGCTGTGGAATCGCCGCAACGTCGGGTGAGAATGGTGGCGTGCCGCGTAGACGCATCGATGTGAAGCTGTTGTTCGCCAGCCTGGGAATTGCCGCCGGGATCGTGCTGGTCGTCGTCGGTGTCCGTGCATCGGTGACCGGCGATGAAGAGCAGAACCTGCCCGACAACATCGAGCAGATCGACCCGGTTCGCGGCGCCACGCAGGTGCCCCAGCAATCCGAAGTGTTCGTCGACCTGGCCACCGGATATCAGGCTGTGCTCGTGATCGACGGCATCGAGCTGCCCACCTTCTCGCTGGACGACTTCGAGACCGAGACCCAGGCGGGCGGAACCGTGCCCGAGGCTGGGGGCCAACAACTGTCGCTGCCACCCGGCACGGTGTTCGAGCCGGGCAACGCAACGCTGACCTTCACGCCGGGCGATGACGAACTGATCACCGAGTTCGCCACGGGCGAGCACACCGCAACCGTGCTGTACTGGAAACGCGAAGACGGCCGCAACGCCTCACGCAGCTTCAGCTGGACGTTCTACGTGGTGTGAGCGCCGGCCTGATCGGCTACTGCTTCGGCTTCGGTTTGGTTCGGGAGCTCGCCGGTGGCCAGCAGGTCAACGAAGCCAGCTTCGTTCACTACGGGAATGCCGAGATCGGTGGCTTTGGTGACCTTGCTGGCGCCGGGCTCGGCACCCACGACCACGGCGAACGTCTTGGCGCTGACGCTGCCGGGGCTTTTGCCGCCACGACCCTTGATGGCGGCCTCGGCCTGCTCGCGACTGAACCCGTCGAGCGAACCGGTGACGACCACCGCCTTGCCGGCCAGCACCTGGGGCAACCGACTGACTTCGACGTTGCCGAACTCGACACCGGCAGCCCGCAGCTTCTCGATCATCTGCACGTTGGCCGGCTGCGCGAACCAGCGCGTGATCGATGCCGCGATGGTGGGGCCGACGCCCTCGGTCATGGCCAGATCGGCCTGGCCTGCGGCCATCACTGCGTCGAGGCGGCCGAACGCTGTGCTGATGGTTTCGGAGGCGGCAGGGCCGAGGCCCTTGATGCCCAGCGCTGTCAGCAGGCGCGGCAACGGGCGACCCTTGGAACCGGTGATCGAGGCGACCAGCTTCTCGGCGCTCATCGCCGCGAAGCCATCGAGTTGCAGCAGTTGCTCGGTGGTGAGTGAGTAGATGTCGGCCGGATCGTTCACCAGACCTGCGTCACTGAGCTGGAAAACCGTGCGCTCGCCCAAACCCTCGATGTCCATCGCGGCTCGGGAGGCGAAGTAGATGATTCGCTGATCGCGTTGGAACGGGCACGCGGGCTCGACGCAGCGAGTATCGGCTTCGCCCTCGGGCCGTACCAGCGGCGTATGCAACTCGCACGGGCAGACCGTGGGGAACTGCCAGGGTTCGCTGTCGGCCGGCCGAAGGGTCAGGACCGGGCCGACAACCTCGGGAATGACATCGCCGGCCTTGCGGACGATGACAGTGTCGCCGGGGCGAACGTCTTTGGCCCGCACCTGATCCTGGTTGTGCAACGTGGCCATACCGACGGTTGAGCCGCCGACGAACACCGGCTGGAGAACAGCGAACGGTGTGGCCCGACCAGTTCGGCCGATGGACACCTGGATGTCGCGCAACACGGTCGTGCGTTCTTCGGGTGGGAACTTGTAGGCGATGGCCCACCGTGGCGCGCGTGACGTGAAGCCCAGCAGCGAGCGCTGGGTGAGATCGTCGACCTTGGCGACGGCGCCGTCGATCTCGTAGCCGAGATCGTGGCGATGGTCTTGCCAGTAGCGGCAGTACTGGTACACGCCCTCCAGGTCGTCGATGACCTTGATCTCGGGATTGACGGGAAACCCGAGATCGGCCAGGAACTGCAGCGTCTGGTGGTGCGTGGCGAAGCCCACCGGTTGACCGTTGGAATCCAGCACCTCGCCGAGTTGATAGCTCCAGAACGCCAGCTCTCGTGATGCAGTGACCTTGGCGTCCTTCTGGCGCAAGCTGCCTGCCGCCGCATTGCGCGGGTTCGCGAAGCGAGGCTGACCGGCCTGTGCAGCGCGATCGTTGAGCGCCTGGAAGCTGGCAAGTGGCATGTACACCTCGCCGCGGATCTCGACCACCGGCGGCGCGCCAGCGCTCAAGCGATGCGGCAACGCGTCGATGGTCGCTACGTTCGGGGTGACGTCTTCGCCCACTCGGCCGTCGCCGCGAGTAGCAGCCTGCACGAACCTGCCCTGCTCGTAGCGCACGCTCATGGCCAAGCCGTCGATCTTCAACTCGCACACGAATCGAGCGGTCTGATCCCCCAGACCGCGGGCCAGCCGGTCGCCCCACGCACTGAGCTCGGCCGTGTCCATGGCGTTGTCCAGACTGGTCATGGGAACTCGGTGGACGACGGGCGCAAAGGTGGCCCCCAACGCAGCGGTGGCGACCCGCTGCGTGGGCGAATCGGCCGTGATCAGCTGAGGATGTTCGCCCTCGATCTGGCGCAACTCGCGCATGAGTGCGTCGTACTCGGCATCGCTGACCTCGGTCTGGCCACTGCCGTAGTAGAGCTGGTCATGGTAGCCGATGAGGCGGGCCAGCTCGAGCGCGCGAGCTGCTGGTTCACCCGATGTCGTCACACGCTGGACAGTACACGGAGGCTGTCACGCAGTTCCGTGGCGACGATTCGTGGCGACCAGAGCTGAAGGAACCAACCGAAGAGCGTGTGAACACTTCCACGCCACCAGTGGGTGGAAAGTGTTCACACGCCGAGTTCGGGAAGACTCGGGACCGCTGCAGGTTCGCCCAGTCAGGCGCCGAGCACGAAACGGGAGGCCATCGCCTGGTCGTTGACCCGCCGACCGATCTCGGCGGCGATGTGGTGCACTCGTTCCACGACCGATGGCGTATGCATGCCCAGCCCGCATTCGGGCGAGATGAGGCACTGCTGGCGCAGCAACACGTGATCGCAGCCACGCTCGACCAGCTGGCACCACAGCTCGCTGAGCCGTCGCCACGGGCGTTCGAACGTGCTGGCGATGGGTCCGTCGGTAGCGACCGCACCCCACGCGATGATGCCACCCCGAGCGAGGAACTGTTGTAAGTAACCGGCGCTGGAAACGACCGACTGGCGCACCGGAATGGAAAGGATCTGTGGGCCCGACGAGATGAGCGACGACCAGTCGGCGTCGCCGCAAACGTGCAGCCCTGATACGGCACGGGTCTCGATGGCCGCAAGGGCACCGGAGACCAGGTCGATGGCAGTGTCGGGAGCGATGGGGAACGACACGTCGGTCATCTCGGCCATGTCGGGCTCGTCGATGAACACGATCTGTGCGCACCCGGGAAGCGCGGCATCGACGGCGTCGAGCAGGTGCTGCAGGTGGGCCCGCACAGCACGCACCGATACATCGAATGCCATGCCGTCGGGCACGCCTGCGCGGCGCAGTGCCATACCCAGCGTGACCGGACCGACCATCTGCCACTTGACGATCTCGAGCCTGCCGGCGGCTGCGGCCAGAAAAGCCCGGAACCCACCGAACGCGTCATGGTGCAGATTGGTGATGACCGGGTGCAATGGGTCCATGCGGCCGACGTCGACCGCGATGGCCCCGTACTGACCGACGGTGACGCCCTGGATGCCCAGCACGGCCTGCACGATCATTCCCTCGGCCGGCGAGCGTTTGGGCAGGTTGGGAATGGTGGGGATGAGGGTGGCATCGAGCGCGAACTCGACAGCGGTTTCCACATCGCGGTGCGGCAAGCTGCCAATGCCGACGGTGCTGCCGTTCGCCAGTTGCGGAACCGCCATCCCTGCTCCCTCCTTCCAGTGCATCGTGACACGCAGACCCACAGCGGGGCGAAGCGGCGGGGCCGCACCGACGTGACACCGATACCCTGTCCGGCCGTGCAGCCGTTGGACAAATCGCCTGTCTCGGACACAGTCGCCATCGCCGTCGATCGGCCGGGTCGGCGTGGTGAGAAGATCGTGGTTTGGGCAGCTCGCGCCGTGTGGCTGCTGGTGGCGGTCGTCGGCGGAGCTGCCATCGGCCAGGCGTTGTCGGACCACAGCACGGCGGTGCAGCGAGTCGGCACCGTGGGTTCGTGGGTCGGGTGGGCAGCGGTCGCGATCGCGATCGCCGTACCATCGACGATCGGGCTGACGATCGTTCGCAGCGTGGTACCGGCCGGCGTGACGATCGCGATCATCGCGTCGGTCGCCGGAGCCGGCGCAGCCGACGCAGCGGTGCTGATCGGCCTAGCAGTGTTGATGGCCGCGCTGACCGGCGCCGCCGAATTCGGGCAAAGCTTCGCGCAAGGATCTGCGTACGGCCACGAACGACGATTCGTGCTGCGGCCCCCGGTTGCGTTCATGCTGCCGGCCGCTGCGTCATGGTGCGTGCTCTGCGCGGCAGCCATCACCGGACCGCTGTTGCTGGCCGCCCGCAGTTGGCCGGCCGGCAGCGCGATCAGCCTGCTGGCGTTGGCCGCCGGTTGGTTCCTGGGCCGCCGCTTCCATGTGCTGTCGCGACGCTGGCTGGTGCTGGTGCCCGCCGGGTTGGTCATCCACGATCAACTGGTGCTGGCCGAGACAGCGATGCTGCCGCGTGCGTCGCTGGCCACGTTGGGCTTGGCGTTGGCCGATACCCAGGCGACCGACCTGACCGGCCCCGCCGCGGGGCATGCAGTCGAGGTGGGGCTGTTGGAGGCGACCACGGTCGTGCTGGCGCCGACGCGAT
>JANNFQ010000554.1:0-10245 GCA_031380045.1 Acidimicrobiaceae bacterium | reverse complement strand
CTCGCCCACGCCGGTCACCTTCAGACTGATCGTCTGGCCGGGGCCGACGGCGCCGACTGTGCCCCCGGTACCGTCGCGGGTATCCAACAACCGGTACGGCGTCAGCGCCTTCAGCCGCAGGTTGCTCGATGCGACGAAGTAGCCCACCAAGTCGCCCACCAGATGCACATCGCCACTGTTGTTGAACATGCCGATCGAGCCGGCTGGGCCCAGTTGGGTGACCACCAGGTTGGGCACAGCGATGCCCGGCACCGGGTTCAGGTTCGAGGCCAACGGTCGGGCCGTGCCACCCGGCCACACCGTCACATAGGTCGGCATGGTGGCATCCACCGCGGTCAGGTTGATGGCGACGGCGGTGGCCTCGGCCGGCACCCCGTACTGGCCCGCCAACGCAAAGCTCCACTCCTCGCCCTGACGCAGCGCACCGGTACGGCCGCCCTTGCCGTCGCGGGTGTCAAACAAGCGCAGCGGTGTCAACGATACGAAGCCACTGGCCACCGACGGTCCCAGCACGATAGGCGTGGTGGTTGGCGGCGCCGACCCGGGCCCGCCGTGGAACAGCCCCAGGTTCTCGAACGCGCCGTTCACGATGGTGCTGCCCCCGCCACCCAGCCAGCCGTCCAGCACCGAGCCGTACAGCGAGCGGAAGTCCACGCTGGACACCATGCGGCCGTTGCGATCCAGGCTGGACAGCGACGGCATCGCGCCGTACAGGCCGCCGCGCACGTTCGGGCCGATCACGAAGCTGGTGTTGGAGGTGCCGTGGTCGGTGCCGCCCGAGTCGTTCGAGTTCACGGTGCGGCCGAACTCGGACAGCGTCATGATCGTGACCCGGCTGTGGAACGTGGGCGACAGCGTGGCGTAGAACGCCTGCAGCCCAGCGTTCAGATCTTGCAGCAGACCGGGCAGCGAATTGTTCTGGCTGTCGTGCGTGTCGAAGCCGCCGCGCGAGATGTCGATGACGCGCAAGCCGATGTTGGCGTTGATCAGGCGGGCGGCGATGGTCAGCTCGCGGGTCAACTCGCCACCGCTGGGCAACGCCGCCTTGAACGCCGGCGCTACTTCGGTGGCCAGATCCAGTTGGCGAACCATCGTGGCGGTGTACGTGTCGTGCAGGGTGCCGCGCCCGGCCCCCGGCGCGCCCAATGCCCGCAGCCCGCTGTACATGCGGATGTCCGACGCGCCGGTGTCCACACCGAACATGCCGCCATTCGGTGGAATGCCGGCAGCACGGCGCACCGCTCCCTGCATGTGCAGCGGCACCGACGAGTCCAGCGAAGCGGCGGCCAGATCGGCGGTGACCGCGGGCTGACCGTCCAACCAGCGGCCGACCCAGCCGGTGCTCAACGGCCCGTTGCCGAGTTGACCGTTCATCCAGATGGCCATCGACGTGAAGTGCGACAGATCTGGGTTCGAGTAGCCGTCGCCTTGCACGGCCGCCACCTGACCCGCGTCGTACAGGCTCTTCAGATAGGTCAGCTGTGGCGCGAACCCGACGCTGCCGTTCACCGGCAACACCTGCGCCGCCGGGATCGCGATGTTGGCCCGCTTCGAGTAGTAGTTGCCGTCGCCGTACGGCACGAACGTGTTCAGCCCGTCGTTGCCGCCGTACATCGTGACCACGATCAGGATGCCGTCGGTCGCGCCGATCGGCGTCCCTGCCCACGCCTCGGGAACGTCGCCGCCGAAGAACTCGCTGCCGATCGTCCCGATTGCGGCCCCGCCGAACATGCCGGCGCCCACGGCCTGCAAGAACGTGCGTCGCGTCCACCCGTGCGGGCCGCGTGGCTCGTCTCCTGCGCAACAGAACGCTTCGTTGGGCGTGGACAACAGGCGCAAGGCGCCCTCGGTGGAGATATCAGGATCGAGCATCGTGGGTCCTTTGGCGCCGCGTCAGGCGACGTTCATCTCGCCGGAGAGCATGGTCATGATCAGCAGATTTGTGACGGCTTTGCTGACAGTGCCGTTCGACGCCAATCGCTCGGCCTGGTGGGCATCGATCAGCGCCTGGCGCGACTGGGGCGCCATCGGATTCAGCGCGAAGTAGTCGATGACGAAGTCGACCGCCTGCGTCGCCGACATGACGTACAGCGAGTCGAACCCGCCGTTGGCACGCAACAGCGAGGCGACCTTCTTCGCAACGGCCGCCCGCCCGCTGAGCGCGCTGGTCGTCAACCAATAGGTGTTCGACTTCCATCCGGCGACGTTCGGCGGATCGAAGATCATCTGACCCATGCGGTCGCCGAACCCATACACGTTCACGGCGGTGGCGGTCTGTCCGGTCAGCGCCAACATCGCCACGATCCATTCGGTCGGCGTGCGCACCAATCCCTGCTTGGCCTCCGGCGCATAGAACTCCGGACGCACCAGCACCGCCCGCACTAGCGCGGCGACGCTCAGGCCACTGGCGACGAACTCGGTTGCCAGTGCATCGACCAATGTCGACACCGGCTTCGGGTAGGCCAGGAACTCCCACACCTTCTTGGCGATCAACCTGGCTGCGATCCACTGCTTGCCCACGTTTGTCAGCAGGATCTCGTCGATGATCTCCGGACCGTTCCAGTACTTGGTAACGCCGAAGAACGTCTTGCTGCCCTCATCGTGCTTGGTGGATCGGTACTCGTACACCGCGGCCGTGCTGTTGTAGTTGTACCCGGTCCAGGCGCGGGCCGCCTCGGCCACATCGTCCTCGGCATAGTTGCCCACGCCCAGGGTGAACAGCTCCAACAGTTCTCGAGCGAAGTTCTGGTTGGGTGTGCCCTTCACGTTCTTGCCGTTCGACAGGTAGATCAACATCGCCGGCTCCAGCGACATCGCCTGCGTCAGCGACCAGAAGTTGCCCATGCCCTGCGTGCGGTACAGCTGGTTCTGGCTCATCATGTGATCAGAACGACCGACCACATCCCATTCGCTGGTGAAGTGACCGTGCCAGAACAGCGTCATCTTCTCCTGGAACGGCCGCGGTCGCGTGGCCATCATGTCGAGCCACCAGTGGAAGGCGCCGATGCGTTGGTTGTTCGAATTCGCGCTGTTGTACACCGCGTACTCAGGCGGAATCACCGGACTGCCGTTCGGCGCGAAGTTCATCACGTTGTCGACGCACTCTTCGATGGTCAGCAATGCCGCCAGCTCGACGACGCGCGCCGGGCGCGCCACGAACTCGGTACGGCGGAGAAGATGGGCGATGTCGGCGGCGTCAGCCATCTGCGTGCTCCCAGGCGACGTGGATTCAACCTTGGGTATCGGCAACGCATCGACGACCTTGACCGCTCGGTTGTCAGGCTTTCATCATGTTGTCGTCAACCGATGTTGCAGGCGGTGAACCACCCGGGTGAATCAGGCAGTGGCATGCCGATGCCACGTCGCTTCCATCTCGGCATAGCGCCCGCCCAGGGCGCGCAACTCGTCGGGAGTCCCCATTTCCACGATGCGTCCGCCGTCGACCACTGCGATTCGGTCGGCTCGCATGGCGGTGGCCAGACGGTGGGCGATGACGATCGCGGTCCGTCCGTCCAGCACGGCGTCCAGTGCTCGTTCCACCACCGTCTCGCTCTCGAGGTCCAGGCTGGACGTCGCCTCGTCGAGCACCAGCACCCGCGGGCGCGCCAGAAACGCGCGAGCCAGCGCCAACAGTTGGCGTTCACCACTCGACAGCGACACACCCCGTTCGTGAACGAAGGTGTCCAGGCCCTCGGGCAGCCGGGCCAGCAGATCGGTCAGGCCCACCGCGTCGCACGCCGCTTCGATCTCGTCGTTGTCGGCGTCAGGCCGCCCGAACGCAACGTTGTCGCGCATCGAGGCCGCGAACAAGAACGCCTCTTGCGGTACGACGCCCAGTTGCCGGCGCAGCGACTCGATGGTCACATCGCGCAGGTCGTGGCCATCGATGCGCACAGCACCCGATGTGGGATCGTGGAATCTGGTGACCAGCTTGGCAATGGTGGACTTGCCGCTGCCGGTTGCGCCGACCAGTGCGAACGTCTCGCCGGGCTGAATCGTCACGCTGACGTCGCGCAGTACGGGGGTGTCGGGCGAGTACCCGAAGCTCACGTCGTCCAACTCGACCAGCCCGTCGATGAGCGGCAACGGCTGAGCGTTCGGATGTTGCTGCACCGACGGTTCGGTGGCCAACAGTTCGCGCAGCTTCGTCACCGCGGCCTGGCCCGATTGGTACGTGGTGTACAGCTGCACCAGCTGCTGGATGGGAGCGAAGAACGCCGTCAGGTACAGGATGAACGCGGCCAGCGTGCCGATCGACAGATCGCCGCGCAGCACCATCCGTCCGCCGACCAGCAGCACCACCGCCTGCGCGGCGGCGCCCAACAGGTCTGCCGCCGGCCCGTACAGCGCTCCCTGCTGCGACGTCACCAGGTTGGCATCGCGATAGCCGCGCACGATGGCGCGGTGAGCGACGACGTTGTGTCGCCGCCGATTGAACGCAGTGACGATGCGCACGCCCTGCAGCGTTTCGCTGAGGTCGGCCAGCACATCGGCGATGCGCTCGCGAACCCGCGCATAGGCCACGTCAGACGCGGCGCGGTACCACAGCGTGATCGCCAGCAGTGCCGGCACGATGACCAGCACCGTGATCAGCGCCAGGGTGGGTTCCAGGGCGAACAGGATGATCGTGACGATCACGACCGTCAGACCCTGCACCGCGAAGTTGATCAAGCCGTCTTGGAACAGTTGCTGCAACGCGTCGATGTCGCTGGTCATACGCGTCATCAACCGACCGGCGCGCTCGTCGGTGTAGAAGTCGATCGACAGTCGTTGCAGATGGGCGAACACGCGCAACCGCAACTCGTACAGCAATCGTTCGCCCAACCGCCCGGTCCAGCTGACGCGCCACGCTCCGGCGCCCGTCGCGATGATGACCGAGACCACGTACAGCACCGCCACCAGCACGACCACACCGGTTCGTCCGGGTGTGATGCCGTGGTCGATGCCCTGCTGGGTCAGCACGCCACCGGCCTGCAGCGCCAACGTCTCGACCAGCACCAACATGAAGGCCCCGAACAACGCCAGGCGATGGGCACCCAGGAAGCGGCGCAACGTGAACCGCCGCCGGTCAGGGTTCGACGCGTCGAACTGCACCGTGGGCTCGGGGTGCGCCGGTTCGTCAGCCAGGATCGCGTCGGCCCGTTCGGCGAGTTCGGCGGGCACACCGGCAAACGGCAGCCCGTTCGCCGCGCTGACCTGGGCTCCGCCCGGCCCCAACCCGCCCCCACCGGGGCCGCCGAACATCACTCGCCCACCGTCGGAGCACGCGTGGTCGACCCGGCGCCCGAGCCGGCCCCGGTGTCTATGTCGGCGTCGGCATCGTCGAGGACATCAACGTCGTGGCCGGAGCGCGCAGCGTGATCGAGACCAGCGTCGGGGGCCGCATCGTCGTCGGTGTCTGCGTCGTCGACCCGTGCCAGGACGGCGGCGTAGCGGGGCTCGGTGGCCAGCAGCTCGCTGTGGGTTCCCTGGGCGACCACGCAGCCGTCTTCCAGCAGCACCACTCGGTCGGCCAGCGCGATGGTGGACAGGCGGTGCGCGATCAGGATGGTGGTGCGGCTACCGAGCACCGAGTGCAGGGCCTGGTGGATGCGGCTCTCGACCTGCACGTCGATGGCCGATGTCGCATCGTCCAGCACCAGCACGGCTGGATCGGCCAGCAGAGTGCGGGCAATGGCGATCCGTTGCCTCTGGCCACCCGACAGGTCGTACCCGCGCTCGCCCACCACGCTGTCGTACGTGCCCGGCAGCATGTCGATGAACTCCTCGGCCTGGGCGGCCCTGGCCGCGATGACCACGTCGTCCAAGGACGCGTCGGGGCGCGCATAGGCGATGTTGTCGCGCACCGACGCCGAGAACAGGAACGGATCGTCCAGCACCACGCCCACGTGATGGCGCACGCTGGCCAACGTCACGTCGCGCACATCGTGCTGATCGATGCGAACTGCACCGTGCTGCACGTCGTAGAATCGAGTCAGCAGCCGGGCGACGGTGGATTTGCCGCTGCCGGTTCGACCGACGATGGCCACCGTCTCGCCAGCACGAACACGCAGCGAGAAGCCGCGCAGCACCGGTTCGCCGCCTGCGTAGCCGAAGGTGACGTCGTCGAACTCCACGTCGCCGCGGGCGTCGATCAGATCGACAGCACCGGGCCGATCGATGATCGCCGGCTGCTCGTCGAGCACCTCGAAGATGCGACCGGCCGACGCGGCAGCGCGCTGACCCAAGATGAGGATGAAGCTGAGGAACCGGAACGGCGCCTGTAACAGCACCACATACGCGTTGAAGGCCACGATGGCACCGATCGACACGTCGCCGTTGATCGCCAGGATGCCGCCGTACATCAACACGCCCGCCAAACCGAGGCGTGGCAGGTTCTCGGTCAACGGGCCCCACTTGGCGCGGGTGTCGTTCAGCGACACGTTGGCCCACCGCAGCCGGGTTGCAGCTCGCGCCAGCTTGCGCAGTTCGCGTTCTTCGGCGGCGAAGCCCTTCACGACGCGCACGCCCTGCACGTTCTCGTCGACGATCGTGGCGATCTCGGCTTGACGACCCTGCACGATCCACGACATCGGGAACGACACGTTGCGCAGGCGAGTGCCGGTGAAGTACGTGAACGGCAGCGTCGCCACGGCCACCAGCGTGAGGCCCACGTGGATCGACAGCATCAGCCCCAACGCCACCACGAAACTGACCAGGTTCAGCGAGATCAGCGGGGCGAACGTCAGGAACATCTGCACCGACCTGATGTCCGAATTCGCCCGCGAGATGAGTTGGCCCGCTTGTACCCGGTCGTAGAACCCGAAGTCCATCCGCGTGAGATGGCCGAACATCGTGGTGCGCAGATCGGCCTCGAGGTCGTACGCCACCCGGTACAGCGTGGACCGATAGCCGTAGGTCAGGATCGCTCGGCCAACCGCCAGCGCAGCGAGCATCCAGATGTAGTGCGACAACGGTTCGACCCGCTCGCGCAGGCCGCGGTCGATGGCCCCCATCGTGACCCTCGGGATCAGGACACCGGCGACCATCGCGACCAGCGCAGCGATCAGCGACCCGATGAAGGCGAGCTTGCGCACCGCCAGGAACGGCCACAGCCGGCGCATCCAGCCGCGCGAACGGTCAGGATGCACGCTTGCCCGGCGGACGGGACCAACATCGGGGATGCCGAGGGGCTCGAAGTGCGACCACGGCCCATCAGGATCCATCTCTCTCGACACTACGCACCCGCCTCAGATTTCCGTCGCCGAGAAAGCGGTGCAGCCCCGCCCCGGCCGCGTCGACAGAGTCGGCCACGGTTGCGGGCGGCAGACGCCCACCTCGGCCGTCACCGGCCCGCGACTGACCTGCGCACGTGGTCAGCCGGCGTTGACGACCAACTGATCGTCGATGACATCGACCGTGATGGTGTCGCCGTCGCCCACCTTGCCCTCCAGGATGAGGGCCGCGACCGGGTCGCTGATGACTCGTTGGATGACCCGCTTCAGCGGACGAGCGCCGAAGCTGGGATCGTACCCCTCGTGCGCAAGTCGCGTCATCGCCGCCTCGGTGACCTCGAGCGCCAGCCGACGATCGCCCATGCGCTTGCGCAGCGAGCCCAACTGGATGCCGACGATGTGCTGCAGGTCGGCCTCGGTCAGCGAGCGGAAACGGATGATCTCGTCGACACGGTTGATGAACTCGGGCTTGAAGAAGCCCAACGGATCGCCCTGCAGGTTCGACGTCATGACGATGACCACGTTGGTGAAGTCGACCGTGCGGCCCTGACCATCGGTCAGCCGGCCGTCGTCGAGCACCTGCAGCAGCACGTTGAACACATCGGGATGCGCCTTCTCGATCTCGTCCAGCAGCACCACGCTGTACGGCCGGCGGCGTACGGCCTCGGTCAGTTGCCCACCCTCGTCGTACCCCACGTATCCGGGGGGCGCACCGATGAGCCGGCTGACCGAGTACTTCTCCATGTACTCGCCCATGTCGATGCGCACCATGGCCCGCTCGTCGTCGAACAGGTACTCGGCCACGGCTCGGGCCAGCTCGGTCTTGCCCACGCCGGTGGGCCCCAAGAACATGAACGAACCGATGGGGCGATTGGGATCGCTGAGCCCAGCGCGAGAACGCCGGATGGCGTTCGACACAGCGATGACCGCCTCGTCTTGGCCGATGACCCGCTGGTGCAGCAGATCCTCCAGATGGACCAGCTTGCTCATCTCTCCTTCCAGCATGCGCGTGACCGGCACGCCGGTCCACTTGCTGACGACCTCGGCGATGTCTTCGGCATCGACCTCTTCTTTCAGCATGCGGTTGCCCGTCTGCAGTTCGTCGAGGTGGGCGGTGGCGTCGGCGATGCGGCGCTCGAGCTCGGGGATGCGGCCGTAGCGGATCTCGGCGGCCAGGTTCAGGTCTGTCTCGCGGTCGACCACGGTGCGCAATTGTTCGAGTTCTTCTTTCAGGATGCGAATGGCGGCGATGGCTTCCTTCTCGCCCTCCCAGTGCGCCCGCATGACCGCCGACTGCGCCTGCAGCTCGGCCAGCTCGGTGGTGAGTGCCTCGAGGCGTTCCTTCGAGGCGATGTCGGTCTCTTTTTCGAGCGCGACCTTCTCGATCTCGAGCTGCAACACGCGCCGCTCGACCACGTCGATCTCGGTGGGCAACGAGTCGATCTCGATGCGCAGCTTGCTGGCGGCCTCGTCCATGAGATCGATGGCCTTGTCGGGCAGGAACCGATTGGTCAGGTACCGGTTGCTGAGCACGGCCGCGCTGACCAGCGCCGAGTCTTGGATGCGCACACCGTGGTGCACCTCGTAGCGCTCTTTCAGACCGCGCAGGATGGCAATGGTGTCTTCGACCGACGGCTCGCCCACGTAGACCTGCTGGAAGCGACGCTCGAGCGCTGCATCTTTCTCGACGTACTTGCGGTACTCGTCGAGGGTGGTCGCGCCGATCATGCGCAACTCGCCCCGGGCCAGCATGGGCTTGATCATGTTGCCGGCATCCATGGCGCCTTCGGCCGCACCGGCGCCCACGATGGTGTGGATCTCGTCGATGAAGGTGATGACCTCGCCGGCGGCATCAGTGATCTCTTTCAATACGGCTTTCAGCCGCTCTTCGAACTCGCCGCGGTACTTCGCACCGGCCAGCATGGAACCGATGTCGAGCGAGATCAGTCGCTTGTTCTTCAGGCCCTCTGGCACATCACCATCGGCGATGCGGCGGGCCAGCCCCTCGACGATCGCGGTCTTGCCCACACCCGGTTCGCCGATGAGTACGGGGTTGTTCTTGGTGCGGCGGCTGAGCACCTGGATGACCCGACGGATCTCGTCGTCGCGTCCGATGACCGGATCGATCTTGCCGTCGCGAGCGCGATCGGTGAGGTCTTGGCCGTACTTGTCGAGTGCGGCGAACTGCTCTTCGGGATTTTGCCCGGTGACACGGTGGCTACCGCGCACCTCTTTCAGTGCCTGCAGCAGTTCTTCGCTGCCCACGCCGAGACGCGAGTTCAGCGCCAGCAGCAGGTGCTCGACCGACAGATAGTCGTCCTTCAAGTCCTTGCGATAGGTCTCGGCATTCTCGAACGTGGCAGTCAGTTCGCGGTTCATCCGCGGCTCGTCGCCGCCGTATGCCTTGGGCAGCTTGGCGACAGCCTCGTCGGCCTTGTTGCGCACCATCAGCGGGGCCAGACCCAGGTGGGCCAACACGGCTGGGGTCAGCGTGTCGTCCTGGCGGGCCAGCGCGGCCATGACGTGATCGGGGGTGAGTTCGGGGTTGCTGAGTGCACGGGCCTGATCGATGGCGGCCGCCACCGCCTCTTGCGTCTTGATGGTCCACTTCTTCGGATCGATCGCCATGACGGCCAGTGTAGGTTCTTCGATACAGAAAACCTGATATGACTTGTATCAACCTTTGACGGAATCCATCCGTGGTCGGAGTGCCTGACGAGACCACGATGGGGCCACAGCCGGGTGATCTCAGAGGCATGACATCGGCCACATGTGGCATATCGATGCGCCACAGTCTCGAAATCCCGAGCACACTGCGTCGTGCCGGCATGTCTGTCGGCACATCTCCCCCGATCAACGGAGTTCTGCCCATGGCTCGCGCTCGTCCCATTTTCCTCGTGTCTGCTGTGGTGCTGGCGTCGGCGACGCTGCTGGCCGCGTGTGGCAGTGACGACGACACCGCAGCGTCGTCTGCCGTGGTCACAGATCCGGCCGGCTCTGCGGCCATCACCACCGACGCCGTCACCACCGA
>JANNFQ010000547.1:0-9479 GCA_031380045.1 Acidimicrobiaceae bacterium | reverse complement strand
CGAGCACCTGCAGCGGCAAGTAGATCTCGACGTGCGTGGTGCCGGCCGGCTGCGGCCGACGCGGTTGGATGACCACTGGGTCTTGCATCTTCGACCAGATCTCGGGTGTCACCACGGTGGCCGAGTTGCTGAACTCGAGGTCTTGCCAGGTCATGCCACCGACCAGCTTCTTCCATGCCCACACCGCCTGTTGAGTGCCGGTGCCGAACATGCTGTCGATCGGTCCGGGTGCGAATCCCAGATCGGTCAAGCGTTGCTGCAGCTGCTTCACGTCGTCGCCGAACGTGCCCTTGGCGATGGGCGCCGCAAACGTGGTCTTGAGCACCGGCACGGCGGTGGACTCGGTGACCACGGGCGGCTGCGTGACCACCGGCCCACCGGTGACGTCGACCTCGCCCAGCGAGGCGTCCAGGCTGGCGGGGGGGCTGGCATCGCCCTGGCCGCCGCCTGACACGCCGGCGATGACGACCACACCCAACACGCATCCCGCGGCAATGGCCGGCAGCCAAGGGCTGCGCTTGGCTGGCTGCGCTGGCCGCGGCTGACGCTTGGCCATCGGGCGAGCGCCCACCTTGGCCGACGATGGACGGCTGGGGGCACGACGCCTCGGTTGGGATGAAGATGGCCGAGGGGTGTTCAACGAACTGCTCCGGAAAGGTACGAGACGCTGGGAATCCTACCCGTACAGCTCGGGCGCGAGGCCGCGGTGAGTGTCAGCTCGACGACAGTCCGCGAGAAACTGGGCTGAGATCGCGCAATTCGCGCCGCAGCGTGAGCATTTCGACGACGATGCGCTTGATGACACCCAGCGACGACAGCGTGCTCTCGCCACGGGTGCGGGGGAAGTAGTCGACGCCGAACTGGATGACGTGGAACCCCAACTTGCGCGCCCTGATGATGAGCTCGGCATCGATGAACGAGCCCTCGCTGCGCAGGCTGATGTGATCGAACACGCGCCGCCGGCACAGCTTGAAGGCGAAGTTGATGTCGCGCATGCGCACGCCGAACAGGCGGCGGATGAGGATGTTGTAGAAAAAGGTGTAGACGGCACGTGACGGCCCCTCGCCGACGCGGTCGAATCGGTACGCCGACACGATGTCGGCCTCGTAGTACCGCAGCAGGCGGATGGCCTTGTGCAGTTCGGTCATGTCGAAGGGCAGGTCGGCGTCGGTGTACAGCACCAGATCGCCGGTGGCCGCGGCAAACCCTGTCTTGATCGACCCCCCGAGCTTGCGGTTGACGGGGTGGTGCACCACCTTCACATGCCGATCGGCAGCGGCCATGTCGTCGGCCAGCTTGCCGGTGTGATCGGTGGAAGCATCGTCGATCACGATCAGCTCGTAGTCGGCAATGGTGCCGGCGGCGACCAACTCGTCGCCCACTTCCCTGCCGGCGGCCAGCGTGCGCTCGATGTATGCCTCTTCGTTCCACATCGGAAAGAAGATGGTGAGCGTCTCGCTCGACGGGGGATTCACCCAGCGCACCGTAGCCGACCACATGCTCACCGCTACGCTCACCCCTGCCATGAGCACGCTGCCCCAACCCCCCGTGTCGCAGTACGCGCCGGGCGTCCCCGAGACAACCGAACAGGTGTTGCGACCGGGTCAGTTGACCAATGGTTGGCGGGGTGTCTTCATGGTCGGCTGGGGATGCGTGGTGCTGGCCATGGCTGCCGTGTGGCGCAGCGCGCGCACGCTAGGGCTGTCCACCTGGTGGCTGGGTGCATCATCCACTCCGCAGTTCCTGTTGGTGCAACTGTTGCCCTTCCTGCCGGCCATCGGTCTGGTGGTGCTGGCTGCGCGCAACACCACGTTCCTGCCCTACCTCGGCGTGGTCGGCGCCCTCGCCCTGGCGGCGATCGCCACGGGCGACATCAATCGTTTCAGCGGGTTGGCAGTGGCCGAGTTCACCATCGCCGCGGCAGCACTGCTGGTCAGTGTGGCCTCGTTCGCCGGTCTGCTGCGCGCTGCCCACACATCATCTGTGGGGTGATCGCGCGTCGCAGCAATTAGCGTCTGCGCCCGTATGTCGAACGATCCAGATGCTGCTGGCGAGAACTCTCAGGGCGCGGCCCCCGGTGCCACGTCGGGGCGCGTGCTCATGTCGCTACCGGTCGGCCAGCGCGTGGGCATCGCCTTCTCGGGTGGGCTCGACACGTCGGCGGCGGTTGCCTGGATGCGCGAGAAGGGCGCGATTCCTCACTGCTACACCGCCGACCTCGGGCAGTACGACGAGCCCGATCTGCCCGGTGTGCTGGACCGCGCCAAGCAGTACGGCGCCGAACTGGCTCGCGTGATCGATTGCCGCGACAACCTGGTGCACGAGGGTCTGGTTGCATTGCAGTGCGGCGCCTTCCACATCACCACTGCCGGCAAGACGTACTTCAACACCACTCCCCTGGGCCGCGCCGTCACCGGCACGCTGCTGGTGCAGGCCATGCGCGACGACGGCGTCGACATCTGGGGCGACGGCAGCACCTACAAGGGCAACGACATCGAGCGCTTCTACCGGTATGGGCTGCTGGTCAACCCCAAGCTGCGCATCTACAAGCCGTGGCTCGACCAAGACTTCGTGTCGCAGTTGGGCGGCCGCGCCGAGATGAGCGAGTTCTTGACGCAACGCAACTTGCCGTACCGCGCCAGCAAAGACAAGGCGTACAGCACCGACGCCAACATCTGGGGCGCCACCCACGAGGCCAAGTCGCTCGAGGAACTGGGCACGTCGATGGACATCGTCGACCCGATCATGGGTCTCGCCCACTATCGAGACGATGTGGCGATTGCCGCCGAGACCGTGTCGGTGCGCTTCTACGAGGGCTGGCCGGTGGCCATCAACGGCGCCGAGTTCGCGTCGCCGGTCGATCTGGTCATGGAAGCCAACGCCATTGGGGGCCGTCACGGTCTGGGGATGAGCGACCAGATCGAGAACCGGATCATCGAGGCCAAGAGCCGCGGCATCTACGAAGGCCCCGGTCTGGCACTGCTGCACATCGCCTACGAGCGCCTGGTGTCGGGCATCCACAACGAGAACACCATCGAGAACTACCGCACCATGGGTCGCCGTCTTGGCCGGTTGCTGTACGAGGGCCGCTGGTTCGACCCGCAGGCGTTGATGTTGCGCGAGCCGTTGATCCGATGGGTCGGCTCGGCCATCACCGGCGAGGTCACCGTCCGACTGCGCCGCGGCGACGATTACACCATCCTGGACACCAGCGGGCCACACCTGACGTACGCGCCCGAGCGGCTCAGCATGGAGAAGGTCGACGACGCTGCCTTCGGCCCGCTCGACCGCATTGGCCAACTGACCATGCGCAACCTTGATATCTCCGACACCACCGCCAAACTCGAGGTGTACCGCAATGCCGGCACCCTGGGCGCCGGTGGCGTACTGGGCCTGGAAAGCGGCGAGGGCGACGGGTAACCCGCCGCCGCGCAGGCGAAGTTCGGGCCCCGACAGCGCCCACGGCGTGCCTGTTCGCCACTCTGTCAGCTCACTACTTGAGACCAAGGCTACGGAGCGATTGCGGGCTGACACCGTCGGCGATGGCGGCCCCTTCGGAACCGATCTGATGGGTCGAACGGCTCATCTTGCCTGGCCGCCTTGTAGATGACCGTGGCCCGATCTATCTTGCCGACGTGGCTGTGGGCGGTGGTACGACGACGTCACCGATGGTCGCGCCCCGCGAGCGCACCGAACTGGTGCTGCGCTTGCTGCGCCGCGCCGAACCGGCGCTGCTGATCGGTGTCTCGCTGCACGGCTGCATCCAGCTGATCAGCGACGACGGGCCATGGGCCTTGGTGGCACTGGCCGCCGCTGCCCTGGCATTCGGTGTCGTCGGGCTGATAAGACCCACTGACGATCGAACGCCGATGTTGCGCGCCATCGTGGCCATCTCACTGCTGTCAGCGATCACGCTGTCGGCCGACGGTCCGCTGGTCGAGTTCGTCAGCTGGTACAGCATTCTGTTCACGCTGTATCCGTTGGTGTTCGGGCTGCGTCGTGCCTGGCCGTTGCTCGTCGCGTTGCTGGGCCCGATGGTGTGGGCACTGTACGACGTTCATGGTGCGTGGTCGCTGGCATTGCTGGCCTTCCCCATCGTGCCCGCGGCGATCGTCGCCGGCCTCATCTCCGACGTGATGGTCGATGCCGTAGCGGGCCTGCGCCAGGCAACCGCTCGCGAGCGCGAACTGCGCACTGCCATCGACCACGCCCCCATCGGCATCCTGACCACCGACCTGGACGGCCGCACCACCTTGATCAATGCGCTCATCACCGAGTTTCTGCAATTGGACGGAACGCCATCGCACATCGACGACTTCCTGCAGTGGATCCACCCCGACGACGTGCACATGATCGACGAACTCGGCGCCGCCATCGGCGCAGGCAAGCCAACCCAGCGGGTGTGCCGAGTGGTGCACCCCGACCTCGGTCCACGCCACATTCGCATCATCACGGCAAACATGACAGACGACGATGGGCAGTTGGTCGGCGCCGCGATCACCATTCAGGACATCAACGACGAGCTCGACAACCGGCTGAAGCTCGAACAGTTCCGAACCATCGCCGACAGCACATCCGACATCATCGGCGTCGCCTCGCTGCGCCCGCAGGCCGACTACCTGAACCCTGCCGGACAGCGCTTCTTCGGAGCCGACTCGATCCCGCTGGATCGCGTGGCCGACTTCATCCCGCCCGAGTACCACCACCTGCTGTTCCACGACATCGTCGAGATCATCTCGGCCGGTGGCAGTTGGAGCGGCGAGCTGGAGTTGTTCGATCGCGACGGCGAACGTCGACCGACGTCGGCGGTCGTCATGGGCCTGCATGGCGACAACGGCCAGCTCGAGGCATTCGCGGTCATCTACCGCGACATCGAAGAGCGCAATCAACTGGTGTCGCGACTGGCGTTCGAGGCGGGCCACGACATCTTGACCACGTTGCCCAACCGTCAGCAGTTGTTCCATACGTTGGCCACGACCCTCGACATGAACGAGTCGGTCACGGTGTTGTTCTGCGATCTCGATGGGTTCAAGGTTGTCAACGACAGCCTGGGTCACGCTGTCGGCGATCAGCTGTTGTGCGCGGTGGCCACGCGGCTGAGCGAGTCGGCTCGCGGCGGCGATCTGGTCGGACGGCTGGGTGGCGACGAGTTCGTGGTGGTGTGCCGCGACGAGTTGGACGCCGACGAGGCCGAACGCATCGCCCAGCGATTCATCGACATCGTGCGGCAGCCGATCGTCATCAACGGTCGCGAGCACGAGATCTCGATGAGCATCGGTATCGCCATGAGCTCGCCGGGCGTCGCCAGCAGCGAATTGGTACAGCAGGCCGACCTGGCCATGTACGCGGCCAAGCAGGCCGGCCGTCGGCGTGTGGCGTTGTTCGACCGTGAGATGCGGGTGCGCGCCGACCGGCGCCTGGAACTGGAAGGCGCCTTCCGCTTGGCGCTGACCAACAACGAACTGGAACTGCACTACCAGCCCATCTTCAACATCGTGACCGACGCCCTTTTGGGCTTCGAGGCACTGGTCAGGTGGTCGCACCCCACCGAGGGAACGCTGCGACCCAAGGAGTTCATGCACGTGGTCGACCACGCCGGCTTCGCCAGCGCAGTGGGCGAGTTCGTCGTGCGCGAGGCAGTGCACACTGCTGCGATGATGCGTTTGTTGGTGCCGAACATGTCCATGTCGGTCAACTTTTCGGCTAGCCAGTTGATCGACCCACGTCTGGTCGATGTCGTTGCAGATGCACTGACCGACGCAGCCCTCCCGGCATCGGCGTTGACGGTCGAGATCACCGAAGACATCGTCATGGAAGAACTGAACGCCGCCCGGCCACGACTCGAAGCACTGCGGGCGTTGGGCGTCCGGTTCGCCATCGACGACTTCGGCACCGGGTACTCGAACCTTTCGATGCTGCGCGAGTTCTCGGCCGACTACGTCAAGATCGATCGCAGCCTGGTTCATGGCGAACCCGAAATGGTTCGCCTGGTGCTGTCGCTCACGCGCGAGATGGGTTTCGCCCCCATCGCCGAAGGCGTCGAGACCGAAGAACAACTGGCCGGCTTGCAGGCCATGGGCTGCCACCTGGCGCAGGGCTACCACCTTGCCCGGCCGATGAACACCGCCGCGGCGATGGCGTACCTTTCGCCGCTGGCGCCCAGCTCGCCGATCTCGACCGACCGCTAGCCCTACCGCTGGCCCGGCCGCTAGCCCCATCGTTTCAGTAGGCCGTCGGCCCTTCTCAGTCGATCCGGCTGATCAACGCTGCCAGCAGCGCGGCGCGTTCGACCATCGTGTCGACCAGTACGAACTCGTGATCGGCATGTGCCCCACCACCGACTGCACCCAGCCCGTCCAGCGTGGGCACACCGATGGCCGCCGTGAAGTTGCCATCGCTGCCGCCGCCCACCGCGACGCCGGCGACCGGCCCCAGACCTGCGTGTGCTGCGGCTGCCACGGCCAGCGGGTACAGCCGCTCGGACGCACTCGGGTGCATCGGCGGGCGGTCGATGCCGCCGGTCACTTCGACCCGTGCGCCCGGCATCGAACTGTCCAACGCAGCCATCAGCGCCTCGATGCGCGCCTTCTCGTCGGGTTCGACGACCCGCACATCAACGACGACCCGGGTCTCGGCAGGCACCACGTTCTCGGCGGTGCCACTGCGCGCCATGGTTGGCGTGACAGTGGTGCCGTGCTGCTCGCTGCCGAAGGTGGCGATTCGGCCGATCAACTCGGCAGCCGCCACCAGTGAGTTGATTCCCTTCTCGGGTTCCAGACCGGCGTGCGCGGCGCGGCCGTGCACGATGACTTCGAAGCCGCCCGTACCTTTCCGTGCCGTCTTCAGCGCGCCGCCGTCGGCCGATGGCTCGACCACCAGCACGGCACCGCACGCCCGTGCCCGCGCCTCGATCAGGGGGCGCGACGATCGCGACCCGACCTCTTCGTCGGACGTGAACAACATCTCGACACCCGATCGATCGTCCAGCGACGCGACGGCGTGAATGGCCTGCACGATGCCGGCCTTCATGTCGAACACACCGGGACCGGTGGCCCGCCCATCGACGACCGCAAACGGTCGCGCGCCCAGCGCACCCAACGGGAACACGGTGTCGTGGTGACCGACGATCAAGACACGCGAGGTCTGATCGGCGCTCCAGTGAACATGCGGCCCCGCCGGCCCTGGGACGATCGTCGGGCGTGAACCCAGCCGGTTGTGGATGATGCCTGCCAACGCTTCGGCCGAGGCCGTCAGCGCGGTCAGATCGTTGGATGGCGACTCTACGTTCACGAGCGTGGCGAGGTCGACAAGCATGGCATCCAGTTCGATCACTGCTTCAAGATAGACGCACCGATCGGGAAGCGAGTTCGTGATCTGATGTGCGGCGTGAACGATCGCGACGACCTGGGTGCCTTCCTGCGGGCGCGACGAGATGCGCTGACACCCGGCGACGTGGGGCTGCCTGCCGGTCGCGGCCGGCGTACGCCGGGGCTGCGCCGCGAAGAGATCGCCATGCTGGCCGGCGTATCGGTCACGTGGTACACGTGGTTGGAACAGGGCCGGCCGATCAACGCATCGGTCGACGTGCTCGAGGCACTGGCCCGCGCGCTGCGACTGGACGACGCTGGTCGGCGGCACCTGCTGGCGCTGGCCACACGAACGCCGTCGGGTCCGATCGAGAACGTCGAGCATGCACCCGATGCGCTGCAGCGGTTAATCGAATCGATGGAGCCGGCACCGGCTTACGTGCTGGGACCGAGATGGGAGTACCTGATCTGGAACCGCGCTCAGTCGCGGCTGTATCCAACCATCGACACGTTGCCCGAGGAAGATCGCAACCTGCTGTGGGTCATCTTCGCCGAGCCCAACGCCCGACGTCTGGTGGTCGATTGGCAATCACAGGCCCGTCGCATCCTGGCCGAGTTCCGGGCCGGAACGGCACTGCTGCGCACCGACCCCAGTGTGGTCGAACTGGTCGAGCGGCTACAACACGACAGCGTCGAGTTCGCCGAGTGGTGGCCACAGACCGACGTCGCCCAGTTCCAGACGCGACTGCGCCGCTACGCGCATCCCCGCGCAGGCGAACTGGTCTTCGAGTACCAGCAACTGGTCCCCAGCGAGTGGCCTGCCCTGCGGGTGGTCTGCCAACTAACCGTGCCGGGCGACGACAGTGCCCAACGCTTGGCGGCCTGGCGACAGATCGCCTAGCTCTGCCGACTGGTCCAGGGGTGCCCGTCGCGTCGCCCTCACAGCGCTCGATCGCGGGCAGCCAGGATGCCGTCGTGGCGAATCTGGACTGCTTCGATCAGCTCGGGATGGGTGAAGATCCAGAACTGACCGGTGCGCACGGCATCGGCAACGCGGTCGGCCACGACGGCGGCGTCGATGCCCAGTTGCTGCATCAACTGCGCGTTGGCCTGACGCGCATCGACCTTCTTGTTGTCGTTGCGGAGGTGCTCGGGTCGATTGCGTTGGCTGGTGAAGATGTTCGTGTTGACCACCCCGGGACACAACACGCTGACACCCACGTTGGTGTCGGCCAGCTCGATGGCCAGGGTCTCGCTGATGGCCACCACGGCGAACTTGGTGGCGTTGTAGGGCCCGATACCGGGCCAGGCGGCCAGGCCGGCCATGGATGCCGTGTTGACGATGTGGGCACCGCCGGGCGCCACCATGAGGTGGGGCATGAACGAATGCAGGCCGTGCACCACACCCCACAGGTTCACGTCGATGACCCACTTCCAATCCTTCAAGGTCTGATCGGCGATTCGGCCGCCGCCGCCGACGCCGGCGTTGTTGCACAACAGATGCACGGCACCGAACCGACCGACGACCTCGTCGGCCAGCGCCGCCACGCTGTCGGCGTCGCTGACATCGACTCGCACACCGTGCGCGCCGATCTCTGCGGCCGTTGCTGCCAGGGCCTCGGGTTCGATGTCGGCAATGACGACCTGCATGCCCTCGGCCGCGAATCTCGCCGCCATGGCGCGCCCGATGCCCGACGCACCCCCCGTGACCACAGCGACCTTGCCCGACAGTTCCATGGCCGCGAGCATGTCATCCGACGGCGTGCCGCTTGGGGTCGAGGTGAAGAGTCCAGGCCGCAGGCAGAACCGTTCAGCGACACGACTCTCCAACGAGGTCAAGAGTCCAGGCCGCAGGCAGAACCGTTCAGCGACACGACTCTCTCCAACGAGGTCAACAGCCCGCATTGAACGGCGAACCATCGAGCGACCAGACTGCCGACCATGGTCGACACCGCAACCCGTGCCACGCCCGCCAGTACCGATCGGCAGCACGCGCTGGTCGATGCGGCAATCACCGACCTGCTGTCTGCACACGACCCGCGGCAGCTCGACGACCTCACGTTTCGCGGCGCACGGTACGACGCCGGACTGTCCTGGGTTCACTTCCCCGTCGGCTTCGGCGGCCTGGGTGTGCGTCCTGATCTGAACCGGTTGGTCGAGGAACGCGTTCGG
>JANNFQ010000546.1:0-5447 GCA_031380045.1 Acidimicrobiaceae bacterium | reverse complement strand
AAGCTGGGTATCGTGCTGGACGTGTTCTCCACCAGCACTGCCGTGCCGAACGGGCAGTCGTACTGGGAAAGTGTGCCCGCCGCCATCGGCGAGCTGACCCGGGTGAACGACCTGGTGCTCATCCCCGGCCAGGCGTTGGACCGCACCGCCGCAGGGCTGGGCATGGCCTCGGTCGTCAAGGAAACGTTGTTGCTGGTCTCGTTGCGCACGCCCGTCGCGGCGGTGCAGCAGGCCATCGACGACTTGCGTTCGGTCGACGCTGAAGATGTCAGCGTCGTCGTGTTGACACACCTTCCGCGGCGCTCACGTCGTTGAACGGTCGCCGATCGAGGTGAGCACCATCTGGCGTCGACGAGGTCACCGACCCGTCGCACCGGCACCCCGCCGAACGTCACGCATCGTGGCCGGGTTCCTCGTTGTGGCGGTCGGGGCAGGGGCCGCCGCCGGGTGCAACGGCGGCAGCTCCACGCGATCCAACGCGCCGAACTCGGGCTCGAACGCCGGCAGCGGCGCAGATTCGGGATCGAATCCGCAGGCGTCCAACGCTCCCGATGGCAGCCCCGACCCGAACGGCAACGGCAACGGTGACGGCAACCCGACACCCGGCTCGTGCACCGTGTCGGCGTTGCTGGTGCCGTCGTGTGGGGCGTGGCTGGGCTCGTCGACGCCCAGCAACGATGGCAAGTTCGACTACTCGGTCGGCCTGGCCGAGTACGAGGCGGTGGCCCAGAACCCACCCGACATCCTGCATTTCTACAAGCGCAACGCCGAGGTGTTTCCCAACAGCTCCGAGATCGCGCTGTCAGAGCGGTCTGGCCGCCAACGCGCCCTGCTGCTGTACAACTGGAAGCCCAGCACCACGCTCACCTGGCGCCAGATCGCCAACGGTCGGGCCGACGATGCGATTGCCTCGGTGGCGGCCAACATCAAGGCCTATCCACGCCGGTTCTTCCTGGCCCTGTATCACGAGCCCGAGAACGATCTGGGCGGACCCAACTCGGGTATGACACCGACCGACTACGTCGACATGTACCGCCACGTGGTCGGTCGCCTCGACGAACTGGGCGTGACGAACGCCGTGTACGTCATGAACTACATGGGCTTCAACCAGTGGGCCGATGTGGTCGACCCGCTGTACCCCGGCGACGACGTGGTCGACTGGATCGCCTACGACCCATACGGTCGCGAAGATCACACCGACCTCGAGAGCCTGTTGAACCGTCCCGACGAGACCGGTTGGCCAGGCTTCTACGATTGGGCCACCAACAAGGCGCCGGGCAAGCCGATCATGCTGGCCGAATGGGGCATCAACCTGCTGGATCAGCCCGACGCCCCCGCTGTGCTGGATGGCGGCGCACAGGTGATCGAAGAGCAGTTCCCGATGATCAAGGCACTGGTGTACTGGAACAGCCGCGGCCCAGGCATGGAGCCGCGCATCGATCAGGATGGCGACCTGGGGACCGAGTTCGGTCAGTCGTACGCGAACTTCGCGAACTCGCCCTACTTCAACCTGACGACACCCGACGACGCGCCGTAGCGCCGGGTCACGACGTCGAGCGGGGGAACCGGGCAGCTACCTGGCCGGTCAGCGAGCGGACGCGTTCGATCTCGTCGGGCGTCAGGCGTTGTTCTGCCTTGGTCACCGCGCTCTTGCTGTCCATGCGCTGATATGCAGTGCGTGAGAAGCCGCTCCACGAGAACCCTCGGGTCGATGCCGTGGTGGTCGAGGTCGCCTCGCTGACGACCCGCTGCGCATCATCCGACCAGTCGAGGCCGAACCATTCGTAGACCTCGGCGAACTGCTGCATCGGGTCACTGGCCAGGTCTTCATAGCGCCGGATCAGGACGTGATCGACCTCGTTGCGCAGTCGATCGATCACTTCATGGGCCACGTTCCACAGGCAGCACATCCGGTCGATCCAGTCGCCGGTGTCGACGGCTTGCTGGATCTGTTCAGCCCACGGTGCCAGGTGATCGCGCATCAGCGCCGGCTGCGACAGCAACTCAGTCAGCTGCACCTGCCAACCAAGCGCCTTCCAGCTGCCCAGCAGACCAACGGGGTCGCGCACCAGCACCAGGGTGCTGACACCCATCCGCTGGGTGAGCCACCCGGCCGAGAACAGGGCATTCGGATCGTCCAACATCGCCCGGCGGTGCCGAACCGCCCCCACGGTGAACTGCGTGGCGTACTTCAGACCGCGAGCCACGTCGTAGGGATGCCTGACCGAGCGCAACTCGGCCAAAGGATGGAATCGCAACCGCAGCGTGTCGTGGAACGCTGCGGCCCAGGCGGCATCGTCGGAGGGGTCGATGTACTGGAACCGATGCTGGACTCGCGCGTTCAACACACCCGGCGAACGCCCGGGCGGCCGACGGGTGTTCATCGGTTCGTTGACGTACACCACCTGGCCGCTGCCCTCGAGCATCTTGCCCGTCCAGCTGGTTCCCGAGCGCGGCAGACCGGTCACGAGCAGGGGGGCAGCCGTCATCGCGCCAGTGTATCCAGCGGTCGGCGGGCGCTCAGGGCCACCTGGCGGGTGGCGATCGGTGAGCTCAGGGTGCAGCGTTGGTCGGCGTGGCGTTGAAGTATGCACTGGCAGCGAACTTCGCGTAGGCCTTGCCGAAGGCGATGCCCTTGGCCGACGTCTGGTCCAGGCGTGCCTGCGTGTTGTACGAACTGTTCCAGTACACCAGTGCCTTCAGCATGGGGAACCGGGATTGCAGGATCGAGGCGCCATTCTCGAGGACACCTGCCGGATTGGTGTGGTTGGGCACATCCACCCCCCACTCGCACAACATGATCGGCTTGCCCGGTGCCATGCGTGTAGCCCACGTGTAGAAGCCGGGCCAGCCCTTGTTGTTCGGGCGCTCGACCAGTTGGGCCATGTCTTTTTGCTTGTCGTGGGCGTACGGGTCGTAGCCGATCCAATCGACGTACGAATGGCCTGGATAGAACGACGGCAGAACACTGGCCCAACCGGCATAGCCCATCACGTTCCAGACGAACACGGCGTTGTTGACACCCAGCGAGCGCAGTTTGGTGACCACGTGGCGATACATGTCCACGTAGTCGGCCGGCGTCATGCCGGAACTGGCGGTGGTCTTGAACTCGTTCTCGGGCTCGTGACTGATGGTCAGGAAGATCTTGTACGGGTACGCCTTGATGCTGGTCGCCACGCTGGTGATGGCCGAGTCGGCGCTGCCCGCAGCGATCTGTCGCCAGGTCTGCCCGCTGGCCTTCCAGTTGTACAGCAGCAGGCTGCGCGCCTTGCCCGACCGTGCAGCCATCGACTTCTCGGAGGCTGTCGGAAACCCACCGCCGCCCGTCTTGTAGAAGTGCAAGATGTCCGGGCTGTTCTGGGCGATGGACTCGTACTGGCTGAGGCCCAGCGACATGTCGTTGCCGCTCTTGGCCGGAGTGGATGCTCCGAGCCACGCACCGCACGAGGGCACCAGGATGGCCGAGACACCGCATCCGGCTGCGGCTGCTACTGGGGCTGCGGTGACCGGAGCCTGGGTGACCGGCGGTTGCGTGACCGGCGGCTGGGTGACCGGCGGCTGGGTGACTGGCGGCTGGGTCGTCGGTGCGGCAGTTGCCGGCGGCGTCGTCTCAACAGGCACAGCGACCGGCGCAGCGACGATGGCGAAACCGACGGTATCGGAGTTGTCAGGGGCGATTTGCTTGTTGGTCTGGCCGTACTGGCAGTTGGTCGCTGCCGGTGCGCAGCCGTCACCCTCGACATCGTTGGTCACGCTGGTGATGCGGATGCCGACGGGGTTGGGGTACGAACCGCTGGTCTGGAAGGTGGTGGTCAGCGGGGCGCCGGCGACCACCTGCAGCGTGGCTGTGTACATGGCCGCACCGCCGGCGGGCAACGTTCCGTTCAACGTGAACGGCAACCGGCCCGTGGTCGCGTTGAACGTTCCCAGCGTGACAGCGCCGAGCGCAGGATGGTTGGCCGGCGACACCGATGGTGCCAGCGAGACGAAGCTGGTTGCTGCCGGTAGTTCGAGGTACCCGCTGGGGTCGGTCAGGGCAGCGGTTCCCTCGTTGAAGATCTGCGCCAGGAACTGGGGTTGATCGCCGATCGCGCAGGCCCGATTACCGGCTGTACCGGTGCGGAAGCAGTTCGATGCTGCCGCGGCGCCCGTGGGGGCGATGAACGACACCCGGGCCGAGACGTCGGCGGTGTTGGCAGGCAAGGGCCGAGCGCTGGGAATCGGGTATCCGCCCTGCCAGTCGGGCACGATGCCTGCGTCGAGGACCGGATTGGCCTCGGCCGTGACCGATGCGACGATGCGTTGGCTGTCGACGGCGAAGTCCTGACCCGAGCCAGGGCCGACGGGACAGTTCAGATCGTTGCACTGCGACCGGTACCAGCCCGTGACGACTCGGACCTCGACGTTGCCGACCAAGGTCATCGCCCACGCGCCGTTCGCGTTGGTCACCACCGAGCTGGCGCCGGCACTGATGACGATGTTGCCGACGCCGGGCTCACCGGCGTCACGGACGCCATTGTTGTTGGCATCGCGGTAGACCGTGCCGGATACCACTCCCGCTGCGTTGGCGACGGGTGCCGTGGCGATGAATGCCGTGCCGAGCGAGCCGAGCGCCACCATCGTTGCGGTCCGCCGCATGAAACGTCGGGCGCGTTTGGGGCGCGCAGAAACAGTGACTGCCTTCATGAAAACCGCCTCAGGTCATCGTGGGGAGTCCGCCCGCCAGATGTCGTTTCGATGACAGTACCATGACGTCGAGAAGCTGCCAGCCCCAAAACATTGGGCTTCAGGGGGACGCGTCAGCAATGTTCCCGTCATGAACGCGTCATGTGAGATTCGGTCCACGCTCGGTCGAATGTCCTGCGGACGATCACAGAGGCGACGCTGTCCGTGCTTCGTCTTGACAAAGACTTGACACGAAAAGCGCCGCCTCGGACGAGCTGGATGGCTCGCGTGGGTCTGGAGAGAGCGGTCAGGCGGCCATTGCGGTGGAGGTGGCGTTGAAGTAGGGCTGATTGGCGAACCGCCCGTATGCCTCGCCGTAGGCCTGTCCGAGTGCGCCGGGCTGGTCCAGCCGGGCCTTGAAGGTGAAGCTCTGGTTCCAGTACACCAGAGCCTTCAGCATGGGGAACTGTGACTGCAGGATGGGCACCCCGCCATCGAGGGCGGCCGGTCCATACGAGCTGACTGCCAGGTTGAAACCCCACTCGGCCAGCATGATCGGCTTGCCGGGGGCAACATCGGTCGCCCAGCTGTAGAACCCTGGCCAGCCACTGCCCGGCCGGTTGACCAATTCGCCCATGGTTGTCTGCTTTTCCTGCCCGTATGGGTCGTAGGCGATCCAGTCGACCACATCATCGCCGGGGTACAGGGTGGGGTACAGAGGCGCATGGTTGGTGCTGCCCATCATCGTCCAGACGTACACCACGTTGGTCACGCCCAATGAG
>JANNFQ010000645.1:0-1528 GCA_031380045.1 Acidimicrobiaceae bacterium | reverse complement strand
TCGACCTGGCTCACGCGCTGGGACTGCGCGTCGTGGCAGAAGGCGTCGAGCACGTCGGTCAGGCAGATGCCTTGGTGCGCATGGGCGCCGATCGGGCGCAGGGCTACCACTTCGCACGACCGATGCCGCCCGACGATTTGGCGTGCATGCTGGATCTGCCGTGGTGCGGCGCAGTGGCACCCAAGCCGCGCGAGCTGTCGTTCGATCGACGTGCCGACGACCTACCCGGCTTCGGATCGCCTCGCGCTCGGCTGTTGCTGGCGGCATTCGACAACGCTCACGACTCGGTCGTGGTCACGTCTGCCGGGGCCGAAGGCAAGCGCCCGCCGATCGTGTACGTGAACGAGGCGTTCCGTCGTGAGACCGGGCATCAGCGGGCCGATGTCATCGGCCACAGCGTCGAGGTCTTGTTGCCGAACCCACCCGATCGGGACGACCTCGACTGGTTTGATCAGCTGCCGGTCAGCGCCGTGGCGGCCACTCGTGAGCTACCGAGCCGACGTGCCGATGGCACCACGTACCTGTGCGAGGTGACGGTCAGCCCAATATTGGACGAGCGTGGAACACACACCCACTGGCTGCACGTGCGCCGCGATCTGACGCAACGCCGCAACGCCGAGGGCGCTCGCGCCCGATTTCAGGGCCTCATCGAACAGACCGCCTCGTTGGTTTTCCTGGCCGAGACCGGTGGGCGAGGCGTCTACGCCAATGCCGCGCAGCGTCGTGCCATCGGGCTGTCGGCCGAGGCCCCGATCGAAGGCGTGAACGTCCTCGAGATCTTCGCCAGCCAGGTCGACTTGATCGAGGGCGAGGTCATTCCGTCGCTGCAGACCACGGGCATCTGGAGCGGCGAGGTCGAGTTCGTCGATCCGGCCACCGGTGTTCGCACCGAGGCGTACGCCGACGTGCAAGTCATCGAGGATCCCCTCAGGCCGGGAATGCAATTCTTCGCGGCCGTCAGCCGCGACGTCAGCGAGGTGAACGCTCTGGCGCGCGCCGAGCAACGCCGTCGAGAACTGGGCAGCTTCGCGGCCGAAGTCGCTCACGGCGCGATGCACCGGGGCAGCGACGAGTTCTTGGACGACCTCGACCACGTGCTGGCCAGCTTCGGAAGGCTCATCGGCGCCGACCGCGTCTACGTCGATTCGATCGACCTCGCGGCAGGCAAGCTGCGGCCGATCGGAGGATGGAGCGGCGAGCGGTACCCGGGAACGTCGTGCGCTCCTTTCGATCTGCCACTCGATCGATTGCCCAAGTGGATCGAGCGACTTCAGCGCGGTGGGGTGCTGACGTCAGCGAACGGCCTGCCGGCCAGCGAGTGGGCCGTCGAGTTGGCCACCGCATTCGCGTCAGAGGTGACTGCAATCCACATGTACGCATCGCTGCAGATCGGCGGCGAACTGCTGGGTGTGCTCGGTCTGAGTTGCGTCGACCTGGAGCATCGTTTTAGCCAGAGCGAGGTCGAAACCGTGCAGCAGATGGCCGACACGTTGGCCAATCTGTTCGGCCGTCAACGAGCAGCGCATGC
>JANNFQ010000527.1:0-1648 GCA_031380045.1 Acidimicrobiaceae bacterium | reverse complement strand
GACATCCCCCAATCGTACACGTGTTCGACCACACTGACAACCCTGAACCCCATATGAACAAAGGATTTCATGCCACTCGACGACGATGAAGCACGGTCGCCGCGACCATCACCCGAGCACACCCCACTCAACTCCCACGAGCCCGGCGCGGACCGCGAATCGGACTGCAGCGGGCCGACCATCGGGTGCTGGCCGCCCAGCCTTTGTGACTGTGGCAGGGTGATCACTCGTGGAGCACTCGGAACGACTGCGGTACGAACCACTGGACCATTCTCATGCGGAGGGTCTGCTGGCCGCACTGGACGACGAGCGTGTCGGGCGTTACATCAACGGGCCCGATGTGACGACGCTCGAGGCGTTGGAGACGCGCATCCAGTTCCTGGCCGCAGGACACTCGCCGTCGAATCCAGAGGAGCAGTGGGTCAACGTGGTGGTGCTGCGGCGCGACGACGATGTGGTGCTTGGTCGAGTGGAAGCGACGGTGTTGGATGAGCGCGCCGAGATCGCGTACCTGTTCGGTCCGTCGTTCTGGGGTCAGGGTTACGCAACGGAAGCGACCCGATGGCTGATCGATCACCTACGCGCGCGCTTCGACGTCCAGCAGATCTGGGCGTCGATCCATCACGAGAACGTGGCCTCGCAACGATTGGTCGAGCGAGTCGGGCTGCGACGGGTACCGCCGCCCACGCCGGCGCTGATGTCGTACGACGACGGCGACGTGGTCTTCCTGCTGGAGGTCTGAGGAGGGTCCCAGCGAGTCGAGTCGAAGAATCTTGGACACGTTGGCGACGTCGCTTCGCCAGCCGTCCGGCATCAGCCGCGCACGGTGCAGCGTCAGGTGACGTCCCAGATCACGTCGAGGCGGTCTGGCTTGCGAAACACCGTGCCGACTGCTTGGGGTGCAGGGGCGTCCGGATCCAGTCGCAGGCCGGGCAAACCGTCCAACGCGGCTGCGACTGCAGCTTGCGTCTCGAGGCGCGCCAGGTGCATGCCGGGACACGCGTGCGGACCGTGCGCGAAGGCAAGGTGCTGTTTGGCGTTGGCTCGCCTGGGGTCGAAGCGATCGGGGTCGGCGAACACCTGGGGATCGCGGTTGGCCGCGGCCAACGAGATGATCACGAAGTCGCCTCGCTGGATGGGGGCGCCGCCGAAGGCGATGTCTCGCGTCGCGAATCGATCGACCCGGGCTGCGGCCGGCTCCAGCCGCAGTGACTCGTCAACGGCATTGGCGATCAGCGAGCGTTCCGCGTCGACCACGCTCCACCATGCAGGATCGTCCAGCAGATGCGCCAGCACGTTCGTGGTCATGCCCTCACAGGTCTCGATGCCGCCGAACAACATGACGCCGGTGTTCGACACGATCTCGTCGAGGGTCAGCGAACTTGCGGCACAACTCAGCACGCCTGTGCCGGATTCGATCGTTGCCCGCACACTGGCTGCGAGGTGGTTGACGGCTGGCGGAGTGGGCGCGTCGTGCACGGTGCCCGTGGACGCCGTGGTCACTGCTGCGACGATGTCGTCGTACCACGACAACAGCGTTGCCGGGTGTCCGTCGATCAGGTCCAGCGCCAGTGCCATCACCCGAACCGCCAGTGGCCCCGCCAACTGTCGCCGCAACTCGGCGTGCGCTGCTGGCTGAAGCTCGGCG
>JANNFQ010000524.1:0-3860 GCA_031380045.1 Acidimicrobiaceae bacterium | reverse complement strand
GGCAAAGTCCTCGACTACGGACGCAGCTACCACAGCGTCCCACCACGACTCTGGAAAGCAGTCGCGATCCGCGATCGCGGCTGCCGGTTCCCCGGCTGCAACCGCAAGAAGGCGTGGACCGACGCCCACCACATCACCTGGTGGCGGCGCCACGGCGAAACCAAGCTCGACAACCTGCTACTTCTGTGTCAACGACACCATCATCTGGTGCACAAACACGACTGGCACATCAACCTTGATGCCGATACCGGCCGGGCCACCTTCACCCTTCCCAACGGCAGGGTGCTGATCAGCGAACCACCCGGCCAACCCACCATCCGCGCCGCCTGAACCAGACCTGGGCCGAGCCCTCGAAGAACCCGGTCGACCGATGCCGTAGCCGCACGCCTGTCACCGGTCGGCAGCTCCGAGCGACCACGACTCGCTATGTCTGTTGCTCGCCTCTCCTCGTCACGTGCTGGCCTGTCAAGGGACGGTTCGTCGCAAGAGGACGTTCATCCTCGGTGGTCTGCGATCCGCGTGCCGAAGGGTCAGGTGTTGTGGGGAAGCTTCTCGATGACTTCAGCCACCACTCGACCGAGAAACTTCGGCTTCCCCATCGGCTCGCTCACGTCGGCTGGCTGAGCTCCGACCGGCTGCGATGAAGACAACGCATCGTCGAGCACCTCTTGGGTTGGTCGCTCGTCAGGCGTCGACATCGATCGACATGATACGGGTTGACCTACCCAGGTTCGCACGAGCGCTCAGCGAACCCCGGTCAACCAGTGACGTCGCCACGCGCCGACCGGAGGTCGTGTCAGGACAGCGTGACGATGATCTTCCCGGTGTTGGCATTGGCCTCCATGTGGCGGTGCGCGTCAGCGATCTGATCGAACGGGAACGTGCTGTCGATCACCGGAACCAATGCACCGGTAGCGAACAGTGGCAGCATCTCGGCAGCGAACCGCCGGGTAACAGCCACCTTCTCTTCGATGGGCCGCGGCCGCAGCGTGGTACCGATCCATGTGATCCGCTTCGTCAACAGCAGACCGACGTTCACCTGGGTGCTGCCGCCGCCCATCAACCCGACCTGGACGATCGTGCCTTTGGTTGCAGCGGCCTGCAGGTTGCGATCGATCTCATCGCCACCGATCACGTCCAACACCACATCGAAACCCGAGGGCACCGCAACGCGAGCTTCGCTGAGCCAGTCGTGTGGCGACCGTCCGAGCACAACGTCGGCACCCAGCGAACGGCACGCCTGCGCCTTGCCCGCCGAGCATGTCACTGCGATGCGCGCGCCGATGGCCTTGGCGATCTGGATGGCCGCTGTACCGACTCCAGAGGCGCCGGCGTGCACCAACGCCCATCGACCACTGGTCAGCCCACCCTGCAGCACCAGTGCATCCCAAGCGGTCAGAAAGACCTCGGGGATGGCCGCAGCGTGAACCAGATCGATGTTGGCCGGCACTGCCAGCAACTGCCGCTCGTGTACGGAGATGCGTTCGGCATACGCGCCGCCGGCATCGATGCCCATGACGCGATCGCCAGCACTCCACATCGTGACGCGATCGCCCACCGATACGACCGTTCCGGCGAACTCCATGCCCGGAATCTCCACTGGCCGGCGTCGCGGATCGGGATACAAACCCATACGTTGCAACAGGTCGGCGCGATTCAATGCGGTCGCCGCCACCTGGATGACCACCTCGTCGGGAGCCGCCACCGGATCATCGACGTGTTCGATCGTCAGGACTTCAGGACCACCGTGGGAACGGAGCACGACTGCACGCATGCGGTCAGTCTCACACGCGTGCGCTGGGCATCACGTGGCCGGGAGGACTCGTACCTCGCCGGCCACGGGATCGACCTCGACCATCGCGCCATCGGGGATGTCGATCAGCGCCGTCCGCGCACCGACCACTGCAGGAATGCCCAGTTCTCGGGCGATCACCGCGGCATGGCTCATCGGCCCGCCTTCCGCGGTCACCACCCCGCCGGCCAACGACAGCACCAGGTTGTAGGCGGGCGTCGTGCCGGCGACCACCAGGATGTCGCCAGGTTCGAGCACGTCCAGCGCCTGCTCGGGCGTGGTCGCGACTCGAGCGATGCCACGAACCGAGGTGGTACCGATGCCTGCTCCGTGCAAGCCAGTCCGGGGGGCCGTGCCGTCCATGCCCAAGTGCTGCATGACCGTCTGCACCATGCCCACGATGGTCGCCAGGTTCTTGGGCAGCACGTCCAGCGGTGCCGCCGCCTCGGCTGGGCCCAGCACCAGCGGGGCTTCGAAGGTCTTCTGCGCGGCGCGCTCAGCAGCGCGGCGCGACAGCTCGTCGCACTCGGGCCGGCCTTGGAACACATCCATGGTCAGCTCGTCTGGACTGAGCTCGAAGACCAGCTCCGTCCGACTGATCAGGCCCCGTTGGGCCAGCCGACTGCCCAGTTGGAGCAGCCCTCGCCGCAACAGACCCAACGGCCATTCGGCGGTCATCGGGCCGTTGTCGTCTCGAAGGTCCATGGCTGCCCTGGCCTGAGCGAGCAAGACATCGAATCGCAGCCGATGCTGGCCCGGCACCTTGTCGCGGAGTGCCGATGTTCGATCGGCCACGGCCTGGCTGGTGTCATGGTGTTCGGCGTTCAAGATGATCGCGAGCACGAGATCGGGTCGCTCGCCCAACGAGATGCCATCGAGGTCGTACCGAGAGAACAACACCGAGCCGCGGTGCCGCAGGAACTCGTCGATCGCCCCGGCGATCTGAGGTGACAGGGCACGAGCCTCGGCCAAGGTGGTGGGGAGCGGGCCGTGTGCCTCGACATCGCTGCGCAGCTGAACCAGCGCTCGCGCAGGCGCACTGGTCGAGGGCGACGCACCCTCGAGCAGCGACAGCAACTCGTCGGGCGATGGCCCCCAGTCGGCCGACTCGAACAGATAGCGACCGATCGGCCCCAGGTCGTAGCCGTGCAACCAGAAGTGATGTTCCCAGTTGCTGACACAGTGCTCGACGCAATCGTGCACGTGCGACAACAGGCCTTCGTCGTCCAGCACCAGCAGATCGACGTCCTGCATTTGCAGGTTCCGCGTCTCGATCGCAGCCCTGCCGCCGTTGTGCCACTGGTGGATGACAGCGATCCACGGTTCTGACGACAGCACCTGGCCGGCGATCTTGTTGCGGCGACGCATCTTCGGGTGGAGGCGAGTGGCGACCTTCAGCACCACCGCCGGCGGCAACTTCGAGGCCGGCCGATCAGGCGAGATGAGCGGTCGCAACCGAGAGTAGAACTGACCGTTCACGAACCGCGCGTCGAGGGTCTCGAGCGGCGTCCCGAGCTCTTCGAAGACGCGTCGCATGCCACGCGGCATCGACGTGGTCACGATGTGCTGCACGATGCGCGTGCATCCCGCCGGCATGTGCGAACGATCGCGTGCCCATTGCCCGGCCCCCGGCGCATCCCACGATGGGATCGATTCACCCGACATGTCGTCTCCGCTCTGGCGTCTCTCGACGAACGGTACACGGCCGCCCGCGCCCCGCGAGTCGCACCTCAGGTCGTAGCACGGTGTCGTCACCGTCGAAACGTTGCGCGGCTGGCTGGACGACGATCACACAGCGTCGCTGACCCACGAGCGCACGACCGACTGAACCGGCGCACACCGAACCGGATCGGCGTCGGCCTCAGCGCATCTTGGTCTGCAACCGTCGGTCGACGGCATCCAGGAATTCCTCGGTGGTCAGGTACGGCGAATCCTTGCTGATCAAGATCGCCAGATCCTTGGTCATCTCGCCGGCCTCCACCGCCTGCACACACACCTGCTCGACGGCTTCGGCGAATCCGATCAACGTGTCGTTGCCGTCCATCTTGCCGCGATAGGTCAGACCCTG
>JANNFQ010000509.1:0-6815 GCA_031380045.1 Acidimicrobiaceae bacterium | reverse complement strand
CAGTTGGTGGGCCAGGTCTTCCAGGCTGTCGGCGGTGAGGTAGGCGTCGGCGCCGGCTTTGCGCAAGCGAGTGACGGGTCCACCGAACTCGATCTTGTTGTCGAAGTCTTCGAGCTCGACCACGATCATGCGCGCAGTGGGGTACGCATCTTTCAAGGCGGCCAGTGTGTTCGGGCTACACGACGGCGCCAGCACCACGTCGGCAGTGGTCACGGGTTCGCGGATGTCGACCAGGCGAACTTCGCCCAACATGTCGGCCAACTTCTGGCGAGCGCGACTGTTCAATGCCACCGCACAGACGACTGTGGGGCGCTGATCGACGAGCTCGATGTCCTCACTCACCTCGTGAGCGTAGGCGGGATGCCGCTCTGAGACGTCTCGGTCGGGGTGCCAGACTTGCGCCGATGTTTGCCGCTCTTGAGCTTCGCGACGCCGACACTGGCTCGGCGGGCCCATGTCGTCAGATCTTGGACACGCTGCCCGATTGGTTCGGCATCCCCGAGGCCAATGACGCATACGTCGCCGTGGCCGACGCCCACCGCTGCACCATCGCATCGATCGACGGTCTCGACGTCGGTATCACCACGGTGGTGCATCACGGTTCGTATGCCGCAGAGATCCATCTGATGGCGGTGGTGCCGACGCATCACCGCAGCGGCATCGGCAGTGCGATGTTGCAGCACATCGAGCGCGATCTGGCCGCTCGCGGTGTCGAGTTCCTACAGGTCAAGACGCTCAGTTCGGCACATCCCGACGAGGGCTACGCGAGGACGCGGGCGTTCTATCTCAGCTACGGCTTCCGACCGCTCGAAGAGTTTCCGACCCTGTGGGACCCCGACAACCCCGCGCTGCAGCTCATCAAGACAGTCGGCTGACGCATTGGCTCACGACGAACTCACGGCAGGCCGGCGAGCATCTCGTCGTCTCGGCTGAAGTCGTACTCGTACAGGTCGCGGCCTTCGGCCTTGAACCATTCGTACGAGTCGGCGTAACCCGACTGGATGCCGAACCGCGGCTGCCAATCCAGGTCCCGCAACGCCTTGTCGACGGAGTAGATGCCGCCGCCCATGATCGCTTCACCCCAGTGGACCAACGGCGGCTGTTGACGCCTGGCGATGTCCAGCGGAACGAACACCACGTTGGCGGCGACGCCCACAGCCAGCGCCATGAAGTGAACGGCGCCGGCGATGCTGGTGACCTCGGTGCCGGTCACGTTGTACACCTGCCCCGCAGCGCGCTGGTGACCGATGAGCGAGACCATCAGCGAAGCCACGTCGGCGATGTGCACCAGGCTGAGGAACGACAGCCCTTCGCCCGGCAGGAAGATGGGCCGAACCTGTTCGAGGCGGGCGAAGAAGATGGGGTCGCGTGTCACCAACGGGCTGCGCGGGCCAAGAGTGTGCGACACCCGCAAACAGGTGGTCGCCAGCCCGTGCTGCTGGAACTGGTCGCGTAGCCGTTGCTCGCAACGAACCTTGTTGACGCCGTACGATTTGCGCGGGTCGTCATCGGCCGCGTCGTGTGTGCGGAACGTTTCGAGCATCGGCTGTACGAAGCTACGCCGGTACACAGCGGTCGAACTGGTGAACACGTACTGCTGCACTCGACCACGAAACATGTCGAGCATGGGATCGAGGTCGTCGAGTGTGAACGCCGTGTTGTCGAACACCACATCGAACGAATCGCGATGTGGTGCCAGCACGGCCTGGAACTCGCCCGCAATGCGGCGATCGGCGTGCAGTCGACGCACGCCTGCCGGCAACGCGATCACGTGGCTGTTGACGACGGTGACATCGTGGCCGGCCTGCGCCAACTGCCGGACGAGTTCCAGACCGATGTAGCGATTGCCTCCGGTGACCAGCACCCTGCTGGAGCTCACGCCAGCGACCCGTCAAGGATCAGATCGATGGTGCGTCGGCACGTGCGATCGAACGCATCAGCGGCCATGCGCAAATGCTCGTCGGGCGTGTCCTCTTCTTTGGTGTGGCTGAGACCGGCGATCGACGACGAGAAGATCATGACTGTCGGAATCTCGCGGGCCATCTCGCTGGCATCGTGCAGCGCTCCACTGGGTAGCTCGACATCGTGGCCCTCGACCTCGCGCACCGATGTGCGCGCCGCGTCCAGCAATGCCGGGTGAAACGGCATCGGCGGGATGCGGAAGATGTGCTCCCACTCGACCGTGCAACCTTCGGCCGCTGCAGCCTCGGTCGCGGTGCGGCGCGCCTCGTCGAACATGGCCTGCAGACCGGTGGCCTCGATGTGGCGCATGTCCATGGTGATGCGCGTCTCACCGGCCACTGCGGTGACGACGCCCGGCCAGCACTGCGCCTGACCCACCGTGGTGACCCCGTCGTGTCGTTCGCCGATCTCGGCGATGGCCAGCGCGAACCGTGCCGCCGCTCGAAAGCTGTCGCGACGCATGGCCATTGGCATGGTGCCGGCATGCGCGGCCTGCCCTCGGAAGATCAACCGCTCGCGCTCGATGCCCTTCGTGCCCGTGACAGCGCAGATGCCCAACCCCTTGTCTTCCAGGATGGGGCCCTGCTCGATGTGCACCTCCACGTACGCCTTCACGTCGGCCATGCGCGTGCGCGCACCGTCGAGGTTGTCGATGTCGACCCCGTGTTCGGCCAGCACCTGCGGCAGCGCGGCCCCCTCCTTGTCGGTCAATCCGCGTAGCACCTCGATGTCCAACGTGCCCATGCATGCGGCCGAACCGAACAGGCTGCGACTGAAGCGTGCGCCTTCCTCGTCGGCCCAATCGACCAGCGCGATCGTGACCGGTGGCGTGCCTTCGGCGGCCAACGCGCGCAGCAGCTCCAACCCGGCCATCACGCCGAGCGCACCATCGAGCCAACCGCCCTTGGGCACGCTGTCGAGGTGCGAGCCGACGACCAACATGTCGGGGCTGTCGCCACGCAGCACAGCCCACAGGTTGCCGGCCTGGTCGGTGTCCACCTCGACCGGCAACGTGGTCAGCGACTCGCGCAACATGGCGCGGGCCTGCAACCAGTCGGGGGTCCAGCACAGCCGGCGGCTGCCGTCGGGCCCGCCGGTGCGTGCGGCCAGGTCGCGCAGGTCGTCGATGACTCGATCGGGTCGGTAGCTGCTCATGGTGCGAACCTACCTGTTGTCGAAGAGTTCAGCCGTCGTAGAAGAAGGGACTGTGCAGGCCGACTAGATCGCGCATCCTGGGTGAGTCGGCCCACTGCGCAGCATCGTCGGAGAGGTGGTTGACCTGGTCGGTCGGCCGAATTCGCTGGGCGATGTCGCGGCGGCCGTAGTGCACCTGGATGAACAGTCGTCCACTGCCGCCGGCGGCCGGGGTGCCCCGATGCCACACGTCGCTGGCGAACAGCGACACGTCGCCCGCGCGACCCTCCAGCAGCATCGGCGGGCGACCGTCATACGTCAGGTCGGCATCGTGGATCTGGTCCATCGGCGCCAGCCGGCCCGAACGATGGCTTCCCGGCACCACAGCGGTGGGCCCATCGGCAACATGGCAATCGCGCAGCAGGATGTGAGCGCCGATGGCGAAGACTGGGTACGGGATGCGATCGTCCCATGGCACGTCGGCCGGCCGCGGCACGTGCGGGCCGGCGTCGCAGTGCCACGGTCCACCACCGAACTCGGGAGGGTTGCGCCACAGCGTGTTGGCGATGACGTGACAGTCGTTGCCCAACAGCGGCTCGATCACCTCCAGGATTCGGGGATGGCCGACCACGCGCAAGGCCGGCCGGCTGATGTTCAACAGCTGATAGCGGAACTCGTTGCGGTCGCTGCGGTTGCGTTCGGGAGGAGCATCGATGAACACTCGATCGGCCTCGCTGACCAACTCGGTGATCTCGTCGTTGCTCAGCATCCCGCGGATCATCGTGAAGCCGTCGCGCTCCAGTTCCAGGCTCTCGTCGGGGACCGTCGCTGTCAGCACGCCCAGGTTCTTGCCCATTCGCCGAATCATGCGCGGATCGTACTGTGCCGCCCGTCGGGCAGCCACGGTCGAGTGTGACCCCTTGGCATGACAGGCTCTGAGCATGGCGATTGCAATCAGGACACCCTCCGAGGAACAGTGGCCCGAGATGTTCCGCGTCGATGCGCGCGGCTTCGGCTTCGTTCCCGACGCCAGCGACATCGAGCGGCGGCGACCGATCATCGACATGTCGCGGTTCAGGATCGCGGTCGAGCGCGGTCACATCGTTGGCGTCGCCGGCTCGTACGGATTCGACGTGACGTTGCCCGGAGGCACCACGGTTCCTGGGTCGGGCATCACGTGGGTGTCGGTCGCCGCGACGCACCGTCGTCAAGGCATCCTGACGCAACTGATGGAGGCATGTCACACCGACACCGACGATCGAGGAGAACTGGTCGCCGCGCTGTTCGCCACCGAGGGGGGCATCTACGAACGCTTCGGCTATGGCATTGCCACCGAGATGCGCAGTGTCGCCATTGATCGGCCCAACGCCCGATTCCGTCCTGGACTGAAGCTGGACCGCAGAGCGGTGCGATTCATCGACCACGACGAAGCGCTCGAACATCGCCAGCGACTGTGGGAGACCGCTCGCCGACATCGTGCCGGCGAGGTCTCGCTCACTGCTGCCTGGCACCAGTTCCTCACTGAGATCTGGGCCAGGCCCCAGGGGTTGGCCAGTCCTGCGTTCTGCCTGGCGCATGCCGACGGGTATGCGGTGTACCGCATCACCGAGAAGTGGACAGACGGTGGACCGCAGCATCGCCTCGATGTCGTCGCCTTCGTGGCGTTGACGCCGAAGGCGCATCTGGACCTGTGGCACACCCTCGTCGGCGTCGATCTGGTGGCGACGATCAGTCATCGAGCGATCCCGGCGGACGATCCGTTGCCGTACTACTTCACCGACAACCGAGTCGTGCACACCACCTCGGTCAACGACGGGTTGTGGGCCAACGTGCGCGACGTCGCAGTGTGCTTCGGCGCCCGAACCTATGGCACCGCCGACCGCCTGGTGGTCGAGGTCGCCGGCCGGCGTTGGGCGATCGAGGGCAACGAGGTCGAGTCGTCGTGTCGCCCAGTTCGCACTCGGGCCGACCTCGTTGTGGATCATCCATCGCTCGGTGCGCTGCTGTTCGGTGGCATCAGACCATCGCAGCTGGTGGCCGCCGGCCGGGTCTCGTGTCGGTCGGTCGATGTGGTCAGGCGGGCCAACGCGTTCTTCCAGACCTGGCCGGCACCGCACTGCCAGACGCACTTCTGAACGTCGAATTGAACGGCTGACCATCCAGAGGTGGCGGTAGTTTCACATGCCGATGGCGTCCGCCTCACTTGCCCCGTTCCGATCACGCGACTTCTCACTCATGTGGGCGGGTGCGCTGGTATCGAACATCGGCACGTGGATGGAGACGGTCGCGCTGGGCTACTACGTCGCCGACACCACCGGGAAAGCATCGTGGTCGGCGATCGTCGCCGCAGCCGGGTTCGTTCCGGCGGCTGTGGTCGGCCCGGTCGGTTCGGCAATGGCCGATCGGCTGCGCCGCCGTCGCGTGCTGATCGTCACGAACGGCCTGGCGGGCGTGCTCGCGGCGATCCTTGCGGTGTGGGTGGGCGGCGGCAACGCCACGCCACTGGGCTTGGCCATCCTGGGTTTCATCGCCGGAGCCATCGTGATGTTCGGGTTCCCCTCGTTCCAGACGTCGCTTCCCGACCTGGTGCCGCGTGAGCATCTCGTGGCCGCCGTCGGTCTGTCGAACGCGCAGTGGAACCTCGGTCGCATCATCGGCCCGGCGTTCGCTGCGTTGGCCATCGAGATCGGTGGTATCGGGCTGGCCTTGTGGTGCAATGCCATCAGCTTCATAGCGGTGATCATCGCGGTGTCGTTGGTTCGCCTGCCCAACAACCGCGGCGAGCGCCGCCCGGTGTTCGCTGCGCTGAGCGATGGCTTCCGCTTCGCCCGCACAACGTCGGCCATGCGACGGATGCTGGTCGTGATGATCGTGGTGGTCGGGTTGGGGTCGCCCTTCATCGCATTCGTGTCGCAAATGGCCACCAACGTGTTCGGCGGCGACTCGACGGCAACATCGGTGTTGGTCATGGCCCAGGGTGTCGGCGCCGTCGCCGCGGCGTTCACCCTTGGCTCGATCACCAAGCGGTTGGGATCGTGGCGCGTGATGGTGACTGCGGCCATGTCGTTCTCTGTGGCACTGATCCTGTACGGATCGGCCCCGACGCTGTGGATCGCCGCACCGGCGTTGACGTGCGTCGGTGTGTCATACGGATTCGCCTTCACGTCGATGGCGGGCATCGCCCAACACAATGCGCCCGACGAGATGCGTGGACGGGTCCTGGCCGTCAACAGCTTCGTGCTGGGTGTGCTGTATCCACTGGGCACGGTGGTGCAGGGGGCGATTGCCGACAAGACCTCGCTGCGCACGGTCACCGTGGGCTCGGGCGTCAGCCTTGCGGTGGCGTTGAGCGTGCTGCACATGATCGATCGGCGCCGGTCCGCCGGTCCAGCGACGCCACCCGAAGCCGATGACGCGCTGGTCGTGCTGCCACTCGGCGGGACGGCGGGCGAATGATCGAGTCGCTCGACCTGACGCAGCCGGCGACGGCCGATCAGGTGTTGGGTATGCAGCATGCTGCATACCGGATGCAGGCCGATCTGATCGGCTTCGAGGGCATTCCGCGGCTGCACG
The DNA here is from genome assembly GCA_031380045.1 of Acidimicrobiaceae bacterium. GTDB lineage: Bacteria > Actinomycetota > Acidimicrobiia > Acidimicrobiales > Ilumatobacteraceae > VFMC01. The sequence continues at coordinate 146 of JANNFQ010000509.1, read as the reverse complement.
AAACACTTGAGCAGCTGATCGCGGAACCGTTGGATTGGCGCGGCATCCGCGATGGTGGCCGAGTCGTTGCGGCCATCGCGATTGCCGGGGCAGGCGGCCGATGCGATGTCGATCGACTGATGGTCGACCCGCAACATCAGCGGCGG
>JANNFQ010000425.1:0-2240 GCA_031380045.1 Acidimicrobiaceae bacterium | reverse complement strand
GTTCCGGGCCGGACGATCCGGCCATCGGTCAGCCGGCCTGTCAGCCGGCCAGCACCTGGGCGATGAGCGCCCCGAGCTCCAACGGGCGATCGCCCTGCACGCTGTGCCCGGCCCCATCCACCACATCGACGCGCACATCGGGTTGACGGCGCCGACACTCGGCGATGTCGTCGTCGTCGACCACCGGTGAGACCCCACCGCGAACCACCACGAGCGGGCAGCGGATGGCCGCGAAATCGTGCCACAGGGGCGACAGAGCGGCTGCCGTGTGGTCGGTGGCCGTGTCGGGCCCAGTATCCGTCGCCGTGTCGACGTCGGTCGCAGCATCCGCCGCCATGGCAACCTCGTCGGCATCTCGGGTGCGTGTGTGGCCACGCCGGTCGTAGCGCCACTTCCACGAACCGTCGTCCAGTTGATGCGCGTTGTGCAGGATGCCGCGCCGCATCGACGATTCGGTGCGAGTCGGGTTGTGCTGCATGGTCCGCTCCAGCAACGACTGGAAACTGGGAAACGATTGTGGCCCATCGACGAAGTCCAAGATGGCCTTGGCCTTGGCGCTGTTCACCCCCGGGGTGATGTCGACCATCATCAGCGATTTCACCAGATGTGGGTGACGCACCGCCAGCTCCATGCAGGTCATGCCACCCAGCGACATGCCCACCACCAATGTGGCGTCGGATGCCAGCATCGTGATCACGTCGGCGATGTCGTCGGCCAGGTTCTGCGGAGTGTAGGCACCATCGTCGCGCCAATCGCTGTGGCCGTGTCCGGGCAGATCGATCGCCAGCGCCGACCGCCGCAGCGCCATGATGGTGGTGTCCCACGTGTGCGCATTCTGCGAACCGCCGTGCACGAAGACCACCTCGGGAACGTCGTTGCCCCACAGCAGCGCGCTGATGTCGCGACCTTCGGCAAGCGTCACGACGGTGCGGCGCACGATGGGCGGCACCTCGAACGGCAACCCGTACTCGGCGGCGTTCTCGTGGAACAGGCCGAACTCGTCGTAGGCGATGCGCTCCATGCGCCTCATCGTGTCAGGTCGATCCTGACCCCGACGAACGAGAGCACCTCCCGCAACACCGCGTGTGCACACTTCCGACCCGACGTCGGGTCAAGACCGTGCACACGCGCGATTCAGTCGTCGATGGGGCCCAAACGAGACGGTCAGGGCGCCAGCGTGGTGACCACTGCGGGAGCGGTGGTGGCCGGCGCCGGCTGCGTAGTGACGGGTATCGCGGTGGTAGCCGGCGCCGGTTTGGCGGTGGTGGTTGGCGCTGGCTTGGCGGTGGTGGTGGGCACTGGTTTGGTGGTCGTGACCGGGGCCTGGCTGGCGACGGTTGCGACCGTTGCCACAGTCGTGGTCGACGACGTAGTGGTCGTTGCGTTGGGATCATTGCGGTTGAACGACGGCTTGCTCTCGGCATCGGAGTAGTACTCGGGTTCCTTGCCGTCGTGACCCCACACGTACACCAGATCTCGCTTGCTGACCAGGCTGGGGAAGTACACAGCGATGTCGTTGTTCAGGCGGACACATCCGTGTGACGCCGGATGCGTGGGCACGTTCTGGGCACCGTGTACGGCGATGCCGTAGTTGAAGTACACCGGATTCAACATGCCGCCCAGCGGGCTGACCCGCTTGCCGTCGTAGCGCCGCGTGAACTTGAACACCCCGCCGGGCGTCTTCGCATCGGCGCAGATGTCCTTTTCGACGGGCGGGTCCAGCGGATTCCCGTTCTCGTCGGTGTCATATGTGGCGGTCTCGCAGAACTCGGCGGGTTGACCGGTGGGGTCCAGCAGGCCGCTGGAGATGTGGGCGATGGCGATAGCCTCTTCCTCGGTCTCATAGGGCAGGATGCAAAGCACCGGACCAAAGATCTCCTCTTGCGCGATCTGCATGGCGGTCTTGACGTCAGAGAAGATCGTGGGCCGCGCGTAAAGTCCGCGGGTAACGCCCTCCGGCTGCCCGGGTCCGCCGTAGATCAGCCGCGCCCCTTCGTCGATGCCGATGCGGATCATCTTCTGCACGCGGTCGAACTGGGCCCGGTTGGCGACGGGTCCCATTGTCGTCGCAGGATCGCCTGGATCGCCGACGATGATGGTGTCGGCATGGGCACGTGCGAGAGCCTCCACCTCGGCCAAACGGTCGACAGGCACGATCATCCTAGTAGGGGCGCTGCAGGACTGGCCGACATTGCGGAGGGCCGAGGCGACGCCGAGCGGTACCACCCGGGCGAAGTCAG
>JANNFQ010000413.1:0-11698 GCA_031380045.1 Acidimicrobiaceae bacterium | reverse complement strand
GGCACGCTGGGCCAGGTCGCTGAACAGCACCAGATCAAGGGCCAGCGGCGCCGCCAAGATGGAGTCGCGGCACAAGAAGTCGACCTTGATCTGCATGGGATACCCCAGCCATCCGAAGATGTCGATGTTGTCCCAGCCCTCTTTGTTGTCACCGCGCGGCGGGTAGTAGTTGATGCTGACCTTGTGGAAGACGTTGCCGTACAGATCGGGGTTCTTCGCGGGCTCCAGGATGTCTTCGAGCACACCCAACTTCGACTCTTCCTTGGTCTTGAAGTTCTCGGGGGCGTCCAACACTTCGCCATCGCGATTGCCCAAGATGTTGGTGCTGTACCAGCCCGACAGGCCCAGTTGGCGGGCCTTCAACATGGGGGCCAGCACGGTCTTCATCAGCGTCTGGCCGGTCTTGAAGTCCTTGCCGCTGATGGGCACGTTCATCTCGGTGGCCAACTGACGCAGCACCGGTGTGTCGACGGCCAGGTTGGGTGCACCGTTGGCGAACGGCACACCCTCGAGGATGGCCGCGTAGGCGTACAGCATCGACGGTGAGATCTGATCGTCGTTGGCATCGATGGCCTTCTCGAAGCTCTCGAGGTCCATGTGCGCCGGCCCGGTCTCCAGGAAGATCTCGGTGCTGGCGCACCAGATCATGACGACGCGCTCGACCTGCTTTTCTTCGCGGAAGGTGTTGATGTCTTCGCGGATCGCATTCAGCATCGCCCGTTTGCCGATGTCACCCTTGGTGTGCTCGCCCTCCAGGTTGCGGGCGTACTTGCGTTCGAACGCGGCAGCCATGGGGCGGATGTCGCGCAGGGCCTCTGACACGGCTTCGATGTGCTTGCCGCCCTCCAACACCCCGGCGCGCGACGCGGCGACGTACGCGTCGTCGGGGTACACGTCCCATGCGCCCCACACGATGTCTTCCAATCGAGCCAGCGGCACGAAGTCTTTCACCAGGGGAGTGCGGTTCTCGGTGCGCTTGCCCAGGCGGATGGTGCCCATCTGAGTCAGGCTGCCGATGGGCAGGCCCTGGCCTTTCTTGACCAGCTCGACACCGGCGATCAGCGTTGAAGCGACGGCACCGAGGCCGACGGTCAGCACGCCCAGGCGGCCGGTAGCAGGAGCGATGGTGGTGGTCATGTGTGTGAACTCCGATCGTCGCCGGCGGGCAGCCATCATGCTGCAGGGCCGCGGGACGTTGTGCGGATGGACAGGCTAGGCGTTCAGCGGGTCACCTTCCATGGCCACACCAAAACTGATCGCCGATCCCACTGCAAGTCCGTTGCAAACTGCCGGTTCGACATTGGAGCGATGAACAATGAATCAGCGGGATCACACCACGGTTCGGAACTGGCACAGTGAGGGCCGTGGTTGCAATTGATCCTCAGCCGATGGCCGTGTTGCGGCCCCGGCCGGTTGTCGACTCGGTCGACGAACTGCTGGCTGGCGCGACCGACCGGCAGCCATTTCTGAGTTCCGACTCGAAGTCGGGCAATTCGTTCGAACGAGTGGTGATCGGAGGAGACGCACACATCGTCAAGTACGTGCACGTCGACCACGACTTCACCATTCGCGGGTTGGGCGACCTTGGCCCGCGAGCGTTGACGGTGTGGGCCACAGGGTTGGTCGACCTGGCGCCGGCGTTCATCGATCACGCGATCGTCGGCGCAGCGGGCGGTATCGGTCGCAACGGCTGGGGCGCCGCGATCCTGATGCGCGATGTCGACCGGTTCCTGGTGGCACCGGGCGACGATGTCCTCGACCTGGCGCAGCATCGATCGTTGTTGGACCACTGTGCGGCGCTGGCGGCCAGCGCTTGGGACTTTCGTGACACCGTCGGGCTGGTGCCCTACGAGTTGCGCTACCAGTTCTTCGGACCTGGAATGATCGAGGCCGAGGCACAGCTGGGATTTCCGACAGCAGTGCCCAGGATCGCCCGGGAGGGTTGGGAGCGTTTCCAGGCGCGGGCCCCCGCCGAAGTGCGGTCACTCATCGGGGCGCTGCGCCGCGACGTCGATCCGCTCGTGGCGGCCTTGCGCACCACGCCATCGACGTTCCTGCACGGCGACTGGAAGCTCGGCAACCTGGGCACGGGTCCCGACGGACGAACGATCCTGCTGGACTGGTCGTATCCGGGCGAGGGCCCGGTCTGCCACGAACTGGGTTGGTACCTGGCGCTGAACAGCGCCCGGCTGCCCGAGTCGAAGGAATCGACGATTCTCGCGTTCAGGTTGTCGCTGGAACATCACGGCATCGCGACGTCGCCGTGGTGGCCCAGGCAATCGACACTGTGCCTGTTGGGCACGTTCGTGCAGTTCGGGTGGGAGAAAGCCTTTGGCGACGAGGGCGAGTTCAACTGGTGGTGCGACCGCGCACTCGAAGGCGCGGCCCACCTGTGATCGTCGTTCGCGCGTCGGCCGAGTCGGTTGCCGGGGCCTACACCGCCAGCGCGGCTTCGTGGCAGAACGGCCCGGGCCGCATCTACGACGTGCTCGCCGAGCATCTGGTGGATGGGCTCGCCGTGACCGCAGCGGATGTAGCACTCGACGTGGGTGCAGGAACCGGCGCGGCCACGCGCCACCTGAGGCGACGGGGCGCGACTGTCGTGCCGCTGGACGTGGCCCACGGCATGCTGGCGGCCGGTGGCGAGTCGTCGAGATGTGCGGTCGTCGGCGACGCCCGCCGTCTGCCGTTCGCCGATGGAAGTTTCGACGTTGCGGTGGCGGCGTTCTCACTCAACCACGTGCCCGATCCGGTCACTGCGCTCGGCGAGGTTCGCCGCGTCTTGCGACTCGGGGGACGGTTCGTTGCCGCGGTGTACGCGACCGATGATGCTCACCATGCCAAGGCTGAGGTCGACGCCGTTGCCGCCGAGTTCGGGTGGTGCCGGCCCGCTTGGTTCGACCAGATCCGTCGGGTTTCGATGCCGTCGCTGGCGACGGCCCAGCGAGCGTCGATGACCCTGCACGCATCCGGGCTGAGGGGAACAGTCGAAGTGGTCGAGGTGCCCATCCCCGGGCTGACCCCACGTCAGTTGGTCGACTGGCGTCTGGGCATGGCGCAACTGGCCCCGTTCGTGTCGTCCTTGACCGAGCCGCAACGCCAACGGTTGAGACATCTGGCCGAGGTCAGGCTGGGCGACGATCCGCAGCCACTGGTGCGGCGCGTGGTGCAGCTACGCGCCGTGCGGTGAGCGGCCGAACCGCTGCTGGATCCAGCGGCGCGTCAGCGACGAATCGACATCGGGACAGCGTGAGGCCTCGACCGCCAGCCGTTCGGCCCTGACCTCGGCCTCGCCCACCAGCTGATCGTCCCGGTAGGCCTCGGCAAGCTCGAGCGTCAACCACCAAGCCTCCAGGCCAGCGACGTGATCAAGATCGGCGACCAGTTCGCCACGGCCCGGCTCGTCACGGCCCGGCTGGCCGTTGGCCAGGCTGCCGGCCGTCGCGACGGCTGCCAGGTGGCGGCCCAGTACGCCGTAGCGGCGCGAGCCGCGGCGGGCTGCGTCATCGACCAAGTGGTAGCTGACGGTCAGGGCGTGGTCGAACTCTCCGTTCAGCGCGGCGGCCCTTCCGCGCAGCCACATCGATCGTTGACGAATGTGCCACGCCATGGTGCTGAGATCGCCGACCCCGGCCTCGGCGGCATCGATCCAGCGCAACGCGCCGACGAGATCAGAGCGTCGGAGGCATCCGTCGGCCAGGTCCAATCGGGCGTGTGCGTACGGCTCCTCGAACGCCGCTCCGACCGACGAACCGAGCGCCCGCTGATTACACACGTCGGCCTGCTGTTCGTTTCCCACTGAGCGCAACAACCAGCCGCGAAGGTTGGCGGCAATCGACCGGAACCGAAGCCCCTGCGCACCGTGGGTCGCCACGACTCGGTCCAGCTCGCTCACCACCTCGAACGCTCGCGAGACCTGGCCGTTCAGGCCGTGGGCCATGCATCCGCTCATCAGACCGTGTAATTCGACGAAGGGATGGGGTCTCGCTGCCATCGTGCCGTCATGTTCGAGGGCCTCGATTGCGTCGTCGAATCGACCGAGATGCACCCGCAGCGCGCCCAACCAGATCGAGCCCACAGATGCGGCTGCCGTGCTCGGATCGGCCATCGCCAGATCGAGGTGAGCGTTGGCTTCTGCCAACTCGCCCTGTGAATGACGAACGCGACCGGCCAACGCGTGCGCGCTGGCGCGGACCTCGTCGCTGGGTGCCAGTCGCAACGCCTCGTCGGCACAACGTCGCGCCGCGGCGAAATCGCGCCGGTAGTAGGCGACCCAGCCCGCCAGTTCGAAGACGGACGCGTCCGCGTCGGGTCCCACGAGATTGGCCAGGTCGTCGGCGGCTCCATCGTGATTCGACCGGGCCATCCTGACCCGAGCTCGCGCTAGGCGGGCCGGTGCGCAATCCAACAACCGAATCGATTCGTCCAGCAGCCGCTCTGAGATCTCCAGCTCGAAACGCGTAGCGGCAATCGCCGCCCCGTCGACCAGCGCCGCGGCTGCTGTCGACGTGGCCCCGCCGTGTCGGGCGTGAAAGGCGGCGCGCGACACCTCGTCGGGCACGCGCCCGCGGAGTGACCGTGTCGCCTCTCGGTGCAGGTGGGCACGGCGAGCGCCGGTCAGCGTTTGGGCCAGCGCATCTCGAACCAGATCATGGGTGAACGCGAAACCTGCCCCGCTCTCGATCAGCAGGTGCGCAGCCGTCGCCGCCTCGAGGTCGTCAAGGACCTGGGCGACTGGTCGACCCAAGCATGCCGACAAGAGATCGACGTCCACCTGTGTGCCCAGGACTGCAGCGGCCCGGATCGTGGGCGCGGCCCCGCCCAGCGAGTCGGCGCGATGGCGGGCGTTGTCCAACACTGCGTCCGGCACGGTTCCCCCGGGCGATCGTGCCAGCTCCAACAAGTACAGCGGGTTGCCCCCACTACGTGCGTAGTGCTGTGTCGCCGACGACATCCCGACCAATCGTTCGGCGGCGGCGAACTGGATCGGTCTCAGCTCCAGCACGCTTGCCGACGATTTCTCGGAAGCGATGATCGCTGGCGGAATCGGTGGCCGGACCGCGAGCACAACCAGCAGTTCAGTACACCGTCCGGCAGCGAACTGCAGCCAGGTGATCGTCGCTGCGTCCACATCGTTGGCGTTATCGACGATCAGCACCAGTGGTGCACCGTCGGCAAATCGCTGGAACCGCCCGAGCAGATCGAGGTACCACGTCGCTCGACGCACGTCGTGGTCGCCCACCGACGTCGCCGCGGCCGAGTCGTGGTCGGGCAGCGTGGGACTGCGGTCGGGCACTGTTTCGATGTGCGTGAGGCCTGATCGTGCCAGCGCATCCAGCGCATCAATTACCGGCTGCAACGGCAGGTCGCGGCAGGCCGGATCGCCGTCGATGCGAACCACCGCGGCACCGCGACCCGCGATCCGTTCGACCCATGACCTCAGCAACGCGGACTTGCCGATGCCCGGTTCGCCGGCCACCACGACGACCCGCGCCGGGCCGGCCGACGCTCGATCGAGCTCGGTGTCGAGGAATGCCAGCTCGTGCTGGCGACCGATCAGGTCGGGGTTGCGCGGCGACGCGTTCATCGACGGCAGTCGCACCGTGCCCAGCAGCACGTCGGCGTGCAGGGCTTCGGTCGCGTCAGTCGGGCCGACCCCCAACTGATCTGCCAGCGTCTGCCGGGTGCGCGCGTACGCGGCCAAGGCTGCGGCCGGTCGACCGGCAGCGACATGACCGAGCATCAGGATGCGCAGCGCCGGCTCGTCGAACGGATCGTGCCGCAATGCGTCGTCGGCAAGCCGCACCGCCTCGGTCACCATGCCACCGGCCAGCGCTGCCTCGGCAGCGATCAAGCGCACCGACGCCACCGTTCGGGCGATGCGCCCACGCTCGAGGTCGGCCCACTCACCGTCCTCGCCATCGATGGGCCTGCCGCGCATCAGGCGCAACGCCGCCACCGCGGCAGCGCGTGCCGAGGCGGACGCTCCGCTGCCGGCTCGGTTGCCAGCTTCGTCGGCCCATCGATCCAACTCGTCGAGGTCCAGCCAGTCGTAGCGCAGCTGGTAACCGATGCCGATCCGCTGGACACGATCCGCTCCCAACACGTTGCGCAGCCTGCTGACCAAGACCTGCACCTGCTCGGATGGACTTGCAGGCAACTGCTGCGGCCACAGGACATCGGCCAGCCAATCGGCCGGCACCATTTCGCCCCGCGCCGCCGCCAGTGCGGTCAGCAGCGTGCGCCCCTTGCGGCTGCCGATGTCGCGGAGAGACAGCCCCTGTACATCGAGCTGTCCGAGCAGGCGGATCCGCAGCAGGTCCACTCGCCAAGTATGGCCCTGCAAGCTTCGTGCAATGTCGCAGGCGCACGGTGTGATGTGCGCCGAACGCGGCACACATCACACCAGGAGACAGCAATGACGACGCAACCAGAGAAGATGGCATTCGATCGTCCGACCGAGACCCGGACGTTTCCCCTCGGCAAGGTCGACCTGATCGACATCGGCGGCAGCCAGATCGGTCGGCTGACGCTCCAACCCGGATGGCGTTGGTCCGAGCACGTCAAGCCGATCGCCGGCACCGACTGGTGCGAGGCACCGCACTTCCAGTTCCATGCCGCCGGAACGCTGCACGTCCGGATGACCGACGGCACAGACATCATCGCCACCGCAGGCGACGTCACCGCCCTGCCCCACGGCCATGATGCCTGGGTCGTCGGCGACGAGCCGGTCGTGGTGATCGACTGGTGGGGAGCCAGCACCTACGCGCAGGATGCACATCAGCACTGACCCACCGAACGACGATCACCGGCCTGATGTCACCTGAGACGGGCCGACAGGAATCATCGGCAGGTTGCAACCGGGCCGGTGATCGTGGTTTACTTCTCGCCGTGCGCACCCACTACGCCTCCAGCCTCGTAGTACTCATCGTGTAGACGCGCGCTTCCATATTCGCGTGCGTCCAGGCCTCCCAGTTCGGGAGGCCGTTTCATTTTTCAGCCCATCCCCGTGTTCCACCCCACAGTTCAGGAGCGACCATGAAGATCACCGGAGCCCAAGCCCTCATCCGATCCCTCGAGAAAGAGGGCGTGGAAGTGATGTTCGGCCTGCCCGGAGGTTGCATCCTTCCTGCGTACGATCCGCTGCTGGACAGCTCCATACGCCACATCCTGGTGCGTCATGAGCAGGGCGCCGGGCACATGGCCGAGGGGTATGCGCACGTCACCGGTCGGCCAGGGGTGGCCATGGTGACCAGCGGTCCGGCAGCGACCAACATGGTGACGCCGCTGATGGATGCCTACATGGATTCGATCCCCATGGTGTGCATCACCGGCCAGGTGCCCACCACAGCAATCGGCACCGACGCGTTCCAGGAATGCGACACCGTCGGCATCACCCGCAGTGCCACCAAGCACAACGAGTTGGTGATGACCGCTCAGGACCTGCCGATGGCCGTTCGTCAGGCGTTCCACATCGCCACCACCGGCCGGCCGGGACCCACACTGATCGACGTGCCCAAAGACGTGTTGACCAACACGATGGAGTGGCACTGGCCGACCGATGCCGAGGTCGCCGACAGCCTGCCCGGCTACAAGCCCAACACCAAGGGCCATGCACGCATGATCAAGGAAGCCGCCAAGCTGATCCTGTCCAGCGAGCGCCCTGTCATCTACGCGGGCGGCGGCATCTTGAAGGCGCGTGCCGCCGAGGCGCTGCGAGCGCTGGCCGAACTGACCGACATCCATGTGGTCACCACGCTGATGGCTCGCGGCGCGTTCCCCGACTCGCATCCGCTGTGCCTGGGCATGCCAGGAATGCACGGCAACGCGACGGCCATCACTGCGTTGCAGAAGGCCGACCTGTTGATCACCCTGGGTGCTCGATTCGACGACCGCATCACCGGCAAGGTTTCGACCTTTGCGCCCGAGGCCAAGATCATCCACGTCGACATCGATCCGGCCGAGCAGGGCAAGGTTCGCAAGCCCGATGTTCCCATCGTCGGTGACGCCAAGTACGTGATCGAAGAGATCGTCAAGGCCATCAAGGATCTGCTGCAGGGCGGCACCGTGCAGGCCGACATCGGGGCGTGGAAGAGTCGTATCAGTGGCTGGCGCGAGCAGTTCCCGCTGAGCTACGAGGCCAGCGAACCGGGCGAGGCACTGAAGCCTCAGTACTGCCTGGAGCAACTGCGCGACAACGCGCCAGAGGGCACCATCTTGGTCAGCGGCGTCGGCCAGCACCAGATGTGGAGCAGCCAGTACTGGCGCTTCGACGAGCCGTACACATGGGTCAACTCCGGTGGCCTGGGCACGATGGGCTTCAGCGTGCCCGCCGCCATCGGCGCCAAGGTCGGTCGTCCGGATCGCACGGTGTGGGCAGTGGACGGCGACGGCTGCTTCCAGATGACAGCGCAGGAACTGGTGACGGCGTCGGTCGAGCGCATTCCCATCAAGGTCGCCATCCTCAACAACAGCTACCTGGGCATGGTGCGCCAGTGGCAAGAGATGTTCTACGACGAGCGCTACAGCGAGGTCTACCTGTCGCCCGAGTTGCCCAACTTCGTGAAGTGGGCCGAGGCAATGGGATGCATCGGCATCCGCGTCGACAGCCCCGAGGAGGTGCAGCCGGCCATCGAGAAGGCCAACTCGATCGACGACCGTCCAGTGGTCGTCGACTTCCGGGTCGACGCTCGCGAAAAGGTGTTCCCCATGGTGCCCGCCGGTTTCAGCAACGACGATGTCCTGTTGCCGGCCAGCCAGAACGACCGTCGCGCGGGTCTGCGATGAGCGCCGGCACCGACAACGTCACGCACCACATCCTGTCGGTCCTGGTGCAGAACCGCCCGGGGGTACTGGCCCGCGTGGCCAGCATGTTCGCCCGTCGCAGCTTCAACATCTACAGCCTGGCGGTGGCTCCGGCAGAAGAGCCCGGCTTCAGCCGCATCACCATCGTGGTCGACGTCGAGTCGACCCCGTTGGAGCAGATCACCAAGCAATTGTTCAAGCTCATCGAGGTCGTGAAGATCAGCGAGCTCGATCCGCGCCGCTCGGTCGAGCGCGAGTTGATGATCGCCACCATCCGCAGCTCGGCCGAACAGCGCGGTCAGGTCATCGAACTGGTCAACATCTTCGAGGGCAAGATCCTGGCAGTTGGCATCGAGGCGATCACCGTGTCGCTCGACGGCCACCCCGACAAGCTCGACGACTTTGAAGAGCTGCTGGCCGGATATGGCATCGTGGAGCTGCAGCGCACCGGACGGGTCGCGCTGCCCAAACTGGATCGTGACGCTCGCCTTCGCGCGGTGTCGAACAAGGGAAAGGCTGGCTGAGATGGCCGCAAAGATGTACTACGAGGCGGACGCAGATCCGTCGATCATCAGGGGTCGCAAGGTCGCGATCATCGGCTACGGCTCGCAGGGTCATGCGCACGCGCTGAACCTGAAGGAGTCGGGTGTCGATGTGGTCGTCGGTCTGCGCGAGGGTTCGAAGTCGGCTGCCAAGGCCCAAGCTGCGGGCTTGAGGGTGATGGGTCTGGGCGAGGCCGCCAAGTGGGCCAACGTGATCATGCTGACCATGCCAGACACCGAGCAGAAGGCCACCTACGAAGAGTTCATCAAGCCGCACATGCGCAAGGGCAAGGCACTTGCGTTCGCGCATGGCTTCAACATTCGCTTCAAGCGCATCCGCCCGCCCAAGACCGTCGATGTCATCATGGTCGCTCCCAAGGGCCCGGGCCACTTGGTACGCCGCACGTACACCGAGGGCGGTGGCGTGCCGTGCCTCATCGCTGTCCACCAGGACTCCACCGGTCAGGCACATGCGCTGGCGCTCAGCTATGCCGAGGCCATCGGTGGCGCGCGGGCAGGCGTCATCGAGACCACGTTCGCCGAAGAGACCGAGACCGACCTGTTCGGCGAGCAGGTCGTGCTGTGCGGTGGCCTGACCTCGTTGGTGCAGGCCGGCTTCGAGACGTTGGTCGAGGCCGGTTACCAGCCCGAGATGGCGTACTTCGAGTGCCTGCACGAGGTGAAGCTGATCGTCGACCTGATGTACGAGGAAGGCATCGCCGGCATGCGCTACAGCATCAGCGATACCGCCGAGTACGGCGATGTCACTCGCGGCCCGCGCATCGTGAACGCCCGTACGCGCGCCGAGATGAAGAAGATCCTGAAAGAGATCCAGAGCGGCAAGTTCGCGAAGGAGTGGGTGGCCGAGAGCGAGGCGGGTCGCACCAACTTCAACGCGCTGCGCGAAGCGGGCGCACGTCACCAGATCGAAGAAGTCGGCGCTCAACTGCGTTCGATGATGCCGTTCCTGGGCGCCGGCAAGCAGAAGGTGTCCGACGTCAGCGGCGGCTAGATCCAAATGTCGACTTGATTGGTCGGGATTTGAAGGACTACCGTCTGGCGCGTCATGGGGAACGTCCCATGACGCGCCAGGAGGGGAAGTCGACCATGTCGCAGCAATGGGGTTTCGAGACGCGTCAGATTCACGTGGGCGGCGAGCCCGACGCTGCCACCGGCGCTCGCGCAGTACCGATCTACCAGACCACCAGCTTCCAGTTTCGCGATGCTGCTCACGCGCAGAACCTGTTCGCGCTGGCCGAGATCGGCAACATCTACTCGCGCATCATGAACCCCACGCAGGGCGCGCTGGAGGCGCGACTGTCCAGCCTTGAGGGCGGTGTCACCACGGCCGTCGGTCTGCCCGGCGCACTGGTTGTTGGCAGCGGCCAGGCGGCCGAGACCATCACGATCCTGACGCTGGCCGAGGCGGGGGATCACATCGTGGCCAGCCCGTCGCTGTACGGCGGCACGTACAACCTGTTGCACTACACGTTGCCGAAGTTGGGCATCCAGGTGACCTTCGTCGACGACCCGCACGACCTCGAGCAGTGGCGTGCGGCCATCCGCCCGAACACGAAGATGTTCTTCGGCGAAATACTGGCCAACCCGCGCAACGACGTGTTCGACATCGAAGGTGTCAGCAAGGTGGCCCATGAAAATGGCATCCCGCTGGTGGTCGACAACACGGTGCCGACGCCGTACCTCATCCGGCCCATCGAGTGGGGCGCCGACATCGTGGTGCACAGCCTGACCAAGTTCATCGGCGGCCACGGCACGTCGATCGGCGGCGCGATCATCGACGGCGGCACGTACGCTTTCGGCGCCAGCGGTCGCTTCCCCAACTTCACCGAGCCCGACCCCAGCTACCACGGCCTGGCGTACTGGCCGGCCCTCGGCCACGGCGCGTTCATCATCAAGGCACGCGTGCAGATGCTGCGCGATCTGGGCAGCGCCACCACACCGTTCAACTCGTTCCTGTTCCTGCAAGGTCTCGAGACACTCAGCTTGCGCATGGAGCGACACTTCAGCAACGCCAATCAGGTGGCCGATTTCCTGGTCGGTCGCGACGAGGTCGAGAGCGTGGCGTTCGCCGGCCTGGAGAGCAGCCCGTGGCACGGGCGTGCCAAGAAGTACGGCGGCGGCAAGGGCTACGGCAGCGTGATTGCGTTCGTCATCAAAGGCGGCAAGGAAGCGGGCCAGAAGTTCGTCGAGGCATTGGAACTGCACAGCCACGTCGCCAACATCGGTGACGTGCGCAGCCTGGTCATCCATCCGGCGACCACCACCCCCTGCCAGCTTTCGGAAGAGGAACAGGCGGCGACCGGTGTGTACCCGGGCCTGGTGCGGTTGAG
>JANNFQ010000341.1:0-8215 GCA_031380045.1 Acidimicrobiaceae bacterium | reverse complement strand
CGCCCGAGTTCGTGGCCTTCGTGCGTCAGCGCCTCTGCCTGCCGGCGTCGCGTGACGCCGAAGTGGCGGCGGCCCTGGCCGACCTTCCCGACACGGCGTCCCACCGCGTGGCCACCGTGTCGTGGGCGCCGCGCTGAGGGTCCGTGCCGACGGCCGCCGTCGCCCGGGGGCAGAATGGTGCTCATGCAAGCGATGACCCTGAGCACCGAGCAGCACGAGTTCCGACGCGTCGTCCGCCAGTTCGCCGAGGACAAGATCGCGCCACTGGCGGCGGAGACCGACGCCAAGGCCGAGTACTCGTGGGAGGCGTTCGCGGCCCTGAAGGCGATGGAGCTGACCGCGCTGTCCTACCCCGAGGAGTACGGCGGATCGGGCGCCAGCGCCGTCGACCAGGCCATCGTGTGCGAGGAGCTGGCGCGGGTGTGCGCCTCCACCGCGCTCATGTTCATGATCTCGAAGTTGGGCATGCTGCCCGTCATCAACTTCGGTTCCGAGGAGTTGAAGAGCACCTACATCCCGCGTATCGCCAGCGGTGAAAGCCAATGCAGCTACGGGCTCAGCGAGCCCGACGCCGGCAGCGATGTGGCATCGATGACCACCAAGGCCGTCGCCGATGGCGACAGCTGGCTGATCAGCGGCACGAAGTGTTGGATCACCAACGCGGGCATCAGCGATCTGTACACGATCTTCGCCCGCACTTCGCCCGACCGGCATGCGGGCATCACTGCGTTCTTGGTGAAGGCCGAGTGGGGTGTGCAGGTCGACAAGCTCGAGCACAAGTTGGGCATCAAGGGATCACCGACCGGCGTGATTCGCATGGACGAGGTTCGTGTGCCCGACTCGCATCGCATCGGCGAGATCGGTCAGGGCTTTGCAGCTGCCATGCACACCCTCGATCGCAGTCGCCCGACCATCGGTGCGCAGGCAGTCGGCATCGCCCAGGGCGCGTTGGACTATGCGGTCGACTACATGAAGGAGCGTCGCACGTTCGGCAAGCCGATCGGTTCGAACCAAGGTTTGCAGTGGATGGCGGCCGACTGCGCGATGCGCATCGAGGCGGCGCGAGGTCTCGTGTACAAGGCGTGCGCCATTGCCGACGAGGGCGATCCGTACGGTGAACTGTCGATGATCGGCGCGATGGCGAAGTGCTTCGCCAGCGATGTGGCCATGCAGGTGACCACCGATGCCGTGCAGTTCCTTGGCGGCTACGGATACACCAACGAGTTCCCCGTCGAGCGAATGATGCGCGACGCCAAGATCACCCAGATCTACGAAGGTACAAATCAGATCCAACGCATGGTGATCGCGAAGAAGCTGCTTGGCTAACCTTCTCGGTGTATCTGGTGTTGTTCTGTGTTGATCTGTGCGGGGCTTCTCCCTAGTGTTTCCCTAGTTGATAGCGTCGCCAGCATGGCGACACTCCGTGAGCGCAAACCGGGTGTGTGGGAAGTGCGCGTCTTCGTCGGCAACGATGAGCGTGGACGGCCGAAGCAGGTCTCGCGGACGGTGCGTGGCACAAAGCGAGATGCGCAACGAGCGGCCGCTGAGCTGACCATGGCGCCGCCTGCGGCCAGTGACGGCCGCACGGTGGCCGATGCGTTGGAAGCGTGGATCGAGACGCACACCCCCACGTGGGCGGCGTCGACCGTGCGCGACCAGACCAGCCGGGCCTCCCTGGTGAAGGGCGACAAGATCTCCCGCACACCCCTGGGACGGTTGACCGTGGCCGACGTGGATCACTGGCACGCCCGGCTGCGCGTGGCAGGGGTGGGCGAGTCGTCGCTGCGCAACCAGCATCTGGTGCTGCGGGCTGCGCTGTCGCAGGCCGCCCGCTGGGGCTGGGTCGCCACCAACGTCGCCGCACTGGCCACGCTCGGCCGACGCACGACCAAGCCACGGGCGGCGATGACAGCGGATGATGTCCGGGCCGTCATCGAGGCCGGCCAGCGATTCGACCCGTCAGCCGGCCTCGCCTTTCGCCTCGCAGCGATCACCGGCGCCCGTCGAGCCGAGCTCTGTGCACTCGTCTATCGCGATCTCGACGGCGACCGCCTGACCATCGACTCCAGCATCGCCATCGAGCGAAACGGCTCGATGAGTGACAGACAGGTGCCCGCGCTCCTCGACGCGGCCACGAAGACCGGCAATCAGCGGGTGGTGCGCCTCGACGAGCGCACCGTGCAGGCCATCGAGGCGCTGCGCAAAGAGCGTGAGCGCTTCGGCCCGTGGATCCTCCAGCCGGGGGAGCGGCCGCTGAACCCGGAACGCCTGACCGGCTGGTGGCGCATCGCCCGCCGTGACGCAGGAATCGGGACACGGTGGCGCCTGCACGACCTGCGCCACTGGTCGGCCACCGAGGCGATCGGTCGCGGCCACGACATTCGCACCGTGGCCGGCAGATTGGGACACGCCAACCCGGCGATGACCCTGCGGACGTACGCCCACGCACTGGACGGCGCCGACGCCGGCGTGGCAGCCACGCTGGCGGCCGCATTGGAGGGACTCGATGATGACCGGTGAACCTATCGAGCCGTACGTTCGGACCGAAGTGCCGGCCGACGACGCCATCGTCGTCGTGCGAGGCGGCCCGATCGCGGCCGAGAGGATCGTGGAACACGCCCTCCGCCAGGCTCGTGAATACACGTACCAGGGAACGCCGATGTACTCGGTCAGCGTCAGCCTGAGCATCGACGGCTGGGATCTCGCAGCGTTGTTGGCCGGTCCACTTTCGTCGAGGGCAGCGTTCGCCGTGTCGACTGCCGGGTCAGTCCGGCGCGCCGGCTTCGGGCTCCTCCCCACGTACGAGGCGCCGCACTACGACCTGCTGCTCGCGAGTGCCGAGTATCGTGAGGCCGAAGTGTTGCTGGCTGTCTTCGGTTCTCCCGAACCGAATCCGTACAAGCGTCGTAGGAGGTGACCGTCATGAGTGTTCCGATCGAAGTCGACATCCCGTGCGATCCCACGCAGATCGATCACACCGGTCTGCCCTGGACGTTCCTCGACGAAGCCGCGCATCCCGAGCGCATCGTCGAGGGTGCGATCGTCATCACCGGCGACGCCGAAGACCCGGTGTTCGCGCGAGTTGCGTCGCTGACCGCGCGGCCGACTGGGGTGAAGGTCCACCTCGAGATCCTGCCCGGCGACCCTCTGGAGTACGCCGAGGCGATGCGCCGCACACACCTGCTGTCTGCGTGAGGCGTCGTGAAGCCCTCGTCCGCGATCGAGCTGCGGGCAGATCTGAACGCTCAGGACGACGACGGCAAAGGCTGGTCGCTGCTGAGCGATGCCGCAGACCCGAAGCGAATCGTGCCCGGTGCAGTGATCCTCGCCGGGAATCCGCACGCCCAGGCATCGGTTCGCATCCTCACCGTCGACGACGACGGTCAGGTCCACTTCTCCATCATCGAGGACTGACGAGCACCAACCAGCAGCATCTGGACACGCGAAATGGGGCGCTCGTTCTGCACTCGAGCGCGGCCTCCGGCACCCGCCGATATCGATCCCTCTTTGTGTCAGGGTCTTCGGAGGGTTGTTCGGGCGCGTGAGTTGAGCCCGTGACATGGTTGCTGGCGCGGGCGTAGCGTTGGTGTTGGGTCCGGGAGTGACTTGATCCGAAGTGCCGGTGTTCCAGGGTTTGCCGGCCGCGCTGGATTGAAGAGTCGTCCCTGGGTTGTCCTCCCGGGCCTACTTTCGCCGGGCGTCGGCTTTCAGTTGCGTGTAGACGCGGTCGGAGATGTGGCGCTTCAATGCGCGCATCGCCATGCGTCGAGTGCGGCCCTCGGCGAGCTTGCGGTCGTAGTAGCCGCGGCCTTCGCTGTCGGGGTGACGGATCTGGGTGACGGCGATCATGTGGACGGCGTGGTTCAGCGTGCGGTTGCCGCGTCGTGACAGCCGGTGCACCTTGCGCCCGGAGGAGGAGAACTCGATCGAGGCCGTCCCGTTGTACGCAGCGAAGTGGCCGGCAGTCGCGAACCTGGCGATGTCACCGGTGTAACCGATGATCAGCGCGGAAATGATCGGACCGACCCCGAAGATCTCGGTCAGTGTCGTGCCAGACGCCGTGACAGATTCGGTGATGCGGGCCTTGGAACGCTTCAGCTTCGCGTCGAGCATGCGGATCTCGTCGAGTGTTTCGTGGGCGAGCTCGAGACGTTGACGCTGTGTCGCGGTCACGGCCTCGATCGACGCAAGGACCTGTTCTGCTTGTCCGACAACGATTTCCTTGCTGATGCCGCCCGCGACGAGCTCACGCACCAGAGCGTGCAGACGGCTGCACGCACGGCTCCTCGCGCGTGACGCGTCGAGCTGTGCTTTCGCGAGCAGACGCAGCACGCTGGCATGGTCCTCGCCGCGCACCGCCGTGATCAGCGGTGAGTGCAGCGCCGCGATCGCGACGGCCCGGGCATCGTTCGCGTCGTTCTTGTTCGATCGGCCGGAACCGAGCACGCGCACCCGGGCTGACAACGTCGCCGGGACATCGACGACATGCTCGCCGTGGGCGACGAGCTGCTGGGCGAGGAGATAGCCGAGCCCGCCGGCGGACTCGATCGCCCACGTCCGACACTCGAACGGTGCCGCCCATGCGAGCAGCTGCGACAGCTGACGCGGGCCGCTCCGCACTTGCAGACTGGTCAACTCGACCTCGGTTCGGTCGATGACGCACGCAGCGTGCAACGCCTTGTGCGGGTCGATCCCAATGATCACGGACATGACAGTGCTCCCTTCAACGTGGTTGGAAACCGTGATGGGCACTCCTGGTTGAAGATCATCCAGCGCGCCTCTTTCGAGCCACACCACGGCCGATTCACCCGGCGAGCAGCACCTCGATCGGAAGCCAACCCACAGGCGGCAGGCAGTTCATGAGCCACTCGCCGAGCGAACCGAGACGCTACGAACAACCCGCAACGCCATCAAGATTCTCAACCAGGCAGTTCTGCTCGCCGCGCGTGGTCGGTTCAGCACGGATCGCTCGATGGGCCATGCTCGTTTTCCGGAGTCTTCGTAATGCTGTTAGATCCTCACCTGATCCGGACATGAGGGGTTGGAAGGGAGGGGGCGTGAGTGGGGATATGGAGCTGAACGACCGCTTCGACAAGTTGTACGACGGTCATCGTGTTGCGCTAAACGCTTACTGCCGTCGACGTGTGGCGCGTGATGTGGTCGACGACGTGATGGCCGAGGTGTTCCTGTCTGCGTGGCGTCGCATCGATCAAATCCCTGGGGGCGCGGAGCTGCCCTGGTTGTACGGTGTCGCCCGCAATGTGATTGCCAACTATCGACGTAGTGACACACGTAGGTCGCGCTTGGGACTTCGTCTGGTGGGTGAACGACGTGAACCGTCGGGGGACGCGTCGAACGTGATGGCAGACGAGTCGCTGGTTCTAGTCGCGCTCGAAAGACTGTCGGAGGGTGATCAGGAGTTATTGCGGTTGCGGGCGTGGGAAAATCTGTCGAGTGCAGAGATGGGTGTTGTATTGGGGATCAGCGCGTCCGCCGTGGATATGAGGTTGTTACGTGCGCGCCGCCGTCTCGGGGGCTGTTTGAAGCGGGTCGCGTCGAAGGACCGTGCGCCGGGTCGGCGTGTGGCAGAGGAGGGGTTGTCGTGAACGATCACATCGATCTCATCGACGCGCTGCGTCAGTTGGATCCGGTGCCGCCGGGTTCGATCGACGAGGCACAGTGCGCAACGGCTGCACAGCTGCGGATGTCGCTTTGCGAGGGTCCGGTCATCGTCCCGATGGCGCGGTTCGATCATCGGCGAGTTCGCTCTGGAAGTCTCTCATGGTGGAAGGTCGCTGCAGCGATCGCCGTGATTGGTCCCGGGATCGCGGCTGTGCTGCTGTGGGGTGGTGACGACGACGGCCTGCGGCCGGCTGTGCGGATCACCGACACCGTCACGTCGGTGAGCGAGCCCACATCGACAACCGAGCCGACCACTTCGCCAACGATCGACGACTCCGCGCCGGGCACGCTCGGCGCATCGTTGTTCGCAATGCTGAGTCCGTCGACAGAGGAGGAGGCGCAGGCGACCGACTTCGACCTGTATCGGGACGACTTCGAGTTGATGCAGGTTTCGGCAGTGGGCAACTACGTCTCGTTGCGCAGCTGCCGAGACTCCAAGTTCGCCACATGCGGCAACGGTTGGGCATACGTCACCGGGGCCGCCGGTGGAGGCGAGGTGCACGGCGGGCTGTTAGGTGAACTCAGTCCGGTCAACCTTCATCTGTATCTCCTCGATGATCGCTACTTCGTGGCGTTGGAGAGCGCACCGGGCGAGGAGGCCCCGGCGACGGCATGGCTCATCGATGCGGTATCGGGACAGAGCGGAGTTCTCCGCTGGCTTGATGAGCCGACCGCATTGGACTCCGCCGAGCAGATGTTGCTGCTCTGCCAAGAGTCCTACAACTCCTTCGGCACGACTTGCGCTGTCGCCGCGGAATGGGACGACACACCCTTTGTCGCGGAAGTCGGGGAAGTGTCCTCCGGAGGAACAACCGTCACCGAGACCTCCCTCTTCGAGGGGCAGTACCTCGACATGCGAACCGAAGCCGGCTTGCCAAAGGTGGTCGACGTTCGTGACGGCACAATTCGGCCGTTGGCGATGCCCGATAACGCTTCGGCTGAGCTTCCCGTCTCCCAGCAAGCTGCCGGCCGGATCTGGATTGGGACCGACCTTGACGGCGGCGGGCTCGGTCTTGCCTTCAGCGACGACGGCGGCGTGACCTGGACTCAGGTCACAGTTCCCGAACAACTCCACGCCACCAGCGAGGAACTGGCGAACGTGGTGCACGACGATCTCTTGGAGATCGCAGCAGACGGCGACCGCGTCGCACTGGCCCGCTCGTGGGGCGGCGATGACAACGCCGTCTACGTCTCGGAAGACGCCGGAAAGAGCTGGACTACTGCGACCTCCGAACCAAACGGCAACGGTGTGCACCTGTACGTCCTCGCCGACGGACGGCTAGTGGTGATGGGATCCATGGATGCCTACCCGAGCGAACTGCTCGTGTCGACCCGCTCGCAGTGGGCCGAACTTGACAAGCTGGACAGCAGCGACCTTGGGCGACCCTTGGACCGCGACTCACGCTTCAGCGTGAACGGAGCGGGAGTTGCGATGATCCGTTCCTACAGCCTCCCATGCGACCACCCTTGCCCGGGATACACCCAGGACGAGGCTGAGCGCTCCGTGCCCGACACGGTCGCTTTCAGCGTCGACCTGACGAACTGGTCGACCATCCAGATGCCCCACCCGTAGACGGCGAGTTAGCCACGGGGCCCACAGGTAGCGCCGAATGCCCGCTCGGGGCGCTCTATGCAACTGCTGGCGGCCGTACATAATCGCGGCCGCCCGTCGACTCTGCCCCGACTTCGAGTGGGTGCGACACCGGCCACGGAGGCCGTCGCTCCTAGTCTCATCCCTAGTACTGGATGACACACGCCAACATGGCCCAACACGTGATGGACTGTCGTCGCAGCTCAGCGGCGCTGTACAACACTCCGCAGCACCAGACAGGCGTTCCTTCCAGATCACCCGGATCTACGAAGGTACAAATCAGATTCAATGCATGGTGATCGCAAAGAAGCTGCTTGGCTAGCCTTCTCGGTGTATCCGGTGTTCTCTCGTGTTGTCCTGTTCGAGCCATCTCGACGACGTGAAGTCGGTCGTAGGGTCCCTTTCGTGGCCCTGGTCCGCGGGAGCTCACCGGGTGAGGTCCTCGCATTGGCGTCTGCACGACCTGCGGCACGTTGACTACGATATGGGCAGTGGAACAGTTGGTGATGGAGCGATATCGGGGTCGGTGGGTCGGAGTTGACGCGGCTGGGTGTGTCGTTGCCGATGCCGAGGAAC
This sequence comes from Acidimicrobiaceae bacterium, assembly GCA_031380045.1. Taxonomy (GTDB): domain Bacteria; phylum Actinomycetota; class Acidimicrobiia; order Acidimicrobiales; family Ilumatobacteraceae; genus VFMC01. The sequence goes on along the minus strand of JANNFQ010000341.1, from coordinate 366 downwards.
TCGACGAGCTTCTCGACTCGCTCGACGCAGCGGGAATCGTCGGAGCAACCGTTCAACGCATCCCAGCGCTGGATGAGCCGCTGTTTGTCGGCCTGCGCTGACATCGCGTGGCCGAGCGTTGGGCATACGCCCATCTAGATCTTGGCGAGCCACACCTTCCGGACGGTTCCATCGTTCAGCGACCGGTGGTTACCGTGGCACCAGTCCGCTCGGTGCAGATTCTGCTCGCCGTCGTTGACTCGGGATCGCCAATATCGGTAGCCGATGCCCGACTGTTCCAGCGGTTGGGTATCGATACCGAGCGAGACAAGCCGCTCTACGACGTCCCCCTCACGATTGGCGGCGGTGACGGGCGGATTCACGTCT
>JANNFQ010000319.1:0-3486 GCA_031380045.1 Acidimicrobiaceae bacterium | reverse complement strand
GACATCGATGTTCAAGATGTCACCGTCCTGCAGCACCCGCGAGTCGGGGATGCCATGGCAGATCACTTCGTTGGCGCTGGTGCACACGCTCTTCGGATAGTGGTTGTAGTTCAGCGGGCTGGGATATGCGTTGCGCGCGATGGTCAGCTCGTGCACGTACCGGTCGATCGAATCGGTGGTGATGCCGGGCTGCACCATCTCGCCCGCCAGACGCAACACCTCGGCCGCAACAGCACCGGCATGACGCATGCGTTCGATGATCTCGGGCGTCTTGACACGCGGCTCGGGCCAGCGGTTCACGAAACCCGTCTGCGCATATGGCGGGCGGGCGATGTGGTCGGGAACAGTCAGCGTCGGGCTGACGACACCCTGCAACACCTTGCCCTCCAGCGGCTTGTGGCAACGCTTGTACTTGCGCCCACTGCCGCACCAGCAGGCGTCGTTGGCCTGGGGAAGCACGGTGGGTGGTTGGGCCTTCTGCAGCACGATTGCAACGATACCCCCATGATGCCGATGGTGCCGCCGTGAACACCGCACCTCTCTCGTCACCTCTATCGTCATGGGTTCTCGATGGATCAGCGCTCGTTCGATCAACACACGCCGTCCACGCCCAGTGGCCGGACCCGAGCACTCGTCTTCGCGGCGATGCTGGTCTTCGGCGCGCTGTGGGTCACGGTGAAGCACCCGCTGGAAGGCCCGACGATCTACGAGTTCAGTGAGAATCACGGTGTCCACCTGCTGGACCTGCCGGCGCTGATCCCACCGGTGCTCGCGCTGTGGTGGTGGGCCAGGTCGTCAGGCTGACAACCCGGGCCAGCCGAGTCAGCTGGCGGCGACGGCCGCCGTCTTGATGCCGCGCAGTTCGTGGTGCCCGGCTTGCTGATCGAGGAACCACTGATATGTAATGGCGATGCCGGTGTCCAGATCGATGGAGGGATGCCAGCCGGTGTTGTTCAACCGGGTGACATCCAGCACCTTGCGCGGCGTGCCATCGGGCTTGGACGTATCGAACCGCAACCGGGCCTGCGGATACACCAGATCGCGTACCTTCTCGGCCAGTTCACGAATCGACAGGTCCAATCCGGTACCGACGTTGATGTGCATCGGGTCCGAGTAGTGCTGCATGAGGTGCAGGCACGCGTCGGCCAGATCGTCGACGTGCAGGAACTCGCGCTTGGCCGAACCAGTTCCCCAGATCTCGACCTCGGTGGCGCCGCCGACCTTTGCGTCGTGGAACTTGCGGATGAAGGCCGGCAGCACGTGCGACGAGGTGAGGTCGAAGTTGTCGTTGGGGCCGTACAGGTTGGTGGGCATGGCCGAGATGAAGTCACGCCCGTACTGCTGCCGGTACGCCTGGCACAGCTTGATGCCGGCGATCTTGGCCACCGCGTACCACTCGTTGGTCGGCTCCAATGGGCCGGTCAACAACTGATCCTCGGTGATCGGTTGGTTCGCGTCGCGGGGATAGATGCACGACGAACCGAGGTACAACAGCTTGGTCACGTCGTACTCGTGCGAGGCGTGCACGACGGTGCCGTGGATCATCATGTTGTCGTAGATGAACTCGGCCGGCCGGGTGGAGTTGGCCATGATGCCTCCGACTGTGCCGGCCACCAGGAACACGTATTCAGGGCGGTTGGCCTTGAACCAGTGCGACACCTCGGCCTGATCGCGCAGGTCCAGCTGTTGACGGGACGCCGTCAGGATGTTCGTGCAGCCCGCCGCCTGCAAGCGGCGGACCATCGCCGAGCCCACCAGGCCGGCATGACCGGCGACATAGATCCGTGCATCAACGTCCATCGGGCAAGCCTACGTCCGACCCCGTAGTGCCGTCCGTCGCTGACACGTGCCGGGTCATACAGTCGGCACGATGTTGCACAACTGGCGGACCCGATCCCGATCGTCGATCCGGATGGCGATCGGGGGGTTGATCGTGATCACGTCGATCTCGGTCGGCGGCGATACACCCCCTGTGGTTGCCGACACGCCGCCCGCTCCCCTCTCCTCCAGCTACGTGCCGGTGCAGCCGTGCCGGCTGGTGGACACGCGCACCGCTCCCGGCACCCGGCTGGCCACGGGGCAGACGACCACTCTGCAGGTGACCGGGCGATGTTCCGTTCCTACCGGTGCCGTTGCGGCAGCGATCAGCGTGACTGTTGTCGATGCAGGCGCCGCCGGTTTCCTGACCGTGTGGCCGGCCGGCAAGGCACAGCCGCTGGCATCCACGGTCACCTGGAGTCGCGGCGGCGACGTGCTGGCCAACGGCTCCGTCATTGCGCTGTCATCCGACGGCACGATCTCGGTGTTCGCGAGCGCGGCCACCGACATCGTCGTTGATGTGTCGGGTGTGTTCGTTCCCGGTGTCGCGGCCGCCGCCGGCCGGTTCGTCCCGATGACGCCGGCGCGTCTGGTGGACACGCGCACGACCGTTCGCCCCGGCCCGATGTCGGCAGTGAATGTCGCCCTACCCGCCGGCGTTCCGGCCGATGCGATCGCCGTGGCCGTTGGCATCACGACCACCGAATCCAGCGGCGGCGGATACTTCAGCGCATACGCGGCCGGGGCGGCGCGCCCGAACGCTTCGGTGTTGAACACCAGCGCGGCCGGTCAAACCGTGGCGGCCACCTCCATCGTGCCTGTCGGCGCGAACGGCCTGCAGGTGTTCACGCAGAACGGCGACCACGTGATCGTCGATGTCTTCGGCTACTTCACCGGCGCGTCGGCAGCAGTGTCGAGCGAGGGCATGTTCGTCTCGTCCACCCCGGTCCGCCTGATCGACACGCGCACCGGCGGTACCGCTGCGGTGCCGGTGTACACGGGCGGCAGCATCCCCATCGACTACACGGCGGTGACGGGCGGCCCGGTCAGCGCGATCGTGGCGAACTGGACGGCGACGCAGTCGCGAGGCGCAGGTTTCGTGACGGCGTTTCCGACCGCGACGGTCAAACCCCTCGTCTCCAGCCTGAACTACGTGGTCGGGCAGAGCGTCGCCAACATGGGCATCGTCGCTGCGTCGACGCAGGGCGTGTCGGTCTTCGCCAGCCGCACCACGCATCTCATCGTCGATCTGACTGGCTGGTTCACCGGTGCGCCCTTGCCCGCCACCGGGCAGTCGGCCGACGTCAACGTCGCGCCGGCCGTGCCCGAACTGCCCGGGTGCCCGGCCACCGGCCGCGCGGCAGTGGCCGACAAGGCGGCGCAGCGCTTCTGGCTGTGCCAGGACGGCTACCCGGCCACCGATGCCCTGCCGATGACGACCGGTTCGTTGGCGTACTTCCTGCCACCCGTGGGCACATACGGGGTGTTCGCCAAACTGGCCAGCAACACGGGCATCCACGGTGAACGGCTGTACCGGTTCGTCGCGTTCTACACGACACCGCGCGGCAATCGCATTGCCTTCCACGAGGTGGTGCACCAGTCCCCCGAGTCGGTAGGCCAACTGTCGCTTCGCGGCGCCTCGTCGGGTTGCTTCCGGCTGCGCCGCGA
>JANNFQ010000280.1:0-3070 GCA_031380045.1 Acidimicrobiaceae bacterium | reverse complement strand
GAGCTTCAGGTAGGCGAGCGTGCGCTGGGATGGCCGTTGCCAGCGGTCGAGCTCACCGCGGATCTTGTCGAGCGGACCGACGAGGGCGACGTCCTCGACCATCGCCAACGGGATCGAGGCCGCTGCTTCGGCCTTCTTGCCCTGCAGGTACAACTCTTGGACGCGTAGTGCGACGGCTTCGTAGCCCATGCGCGCAAAGACCTCGAAGTGGAAGTTCGCATCGCGGGCTCCCATGCCGCCGGCATACAGGGCCAGGAACGGGCGCACCATGTCGGCGCACTTCTCGACGTCGTCACCGGCGACGATCGTGACCGTGGACGCGACCTCGAAGCGATCTCGCTTGGCCGCGTCGCCCGAAGCGGTGAATCCGCTGTTCAGACAGTTCTCGTAGAAGTCGTTCTCTTTCGGACTGAAGAACAACGGCAGCCAACCGTCACAGACCTCGGCGGCCAGCGCGACGTTCTTCGGACCCTCGGCACCGAGATAGATCGGGATCTCGGCGCGCAGCGGATGGATGGTGCTCTTCAGCGGTTTGCCCAGCCCGGTGCCGCCGGCGTAGGGCATGGAATAGAACTCACCGCTCACTTGTACCGGCTGGTCGCGACGAACGATGCTGCGCACGATGTCGATGTACTCACGCGTGCGCGCCAGGGGGCGTGGATACGGCTGGCCGTACCAGCCCTCGACGACCTGCGGACCCGAGACGCCGAGGCCCAGGATGACGCGACCGCCCGACAGGTGGTCCAGCGTCATGGCTGCCATGGCCGTGGCCGCAGGGGTGCGTGCGCTCATCTGCACGATGCCGGTGCCGAGTTGCATGGTGGAGGTGTGCGCACCCCACCATGCCAGAGGGGTCAGCGCATCGCTGCCGTATGCCTCGGCGGTCCACACCGACGAATAGCCCAGCCGCTCGGCCGTTTTGATCGCCTCCAGTGCGCCGGCCGGAGGTCCGCTGCCCCAGTAGCCAGTGGTGTAGCCGAGCTTCAGTTCCTTGGTCATGCCCAGAACGTACGCTGCCGACATGTCTCCCGTCGTCAGGAACGCCACAGAGGCCGACATCGACAAACTCTCGTTGACCTTGGCCCGAGCGTTCGAGGACGATCCGGTGAAGCTGTTCCTGGTCGGCGGCAAGCAACTCTCGCCGGAACGCGTGGCGCCGTTGTTTCGCGTGATGTCCACGCTGCAACTGGCCCATGGCCACGCGTACACCACCGACGATCATTCGGCCGCGGCGCTGTGGTCGCCACCGGGCGAATGGAAGATTCCGTTCTCGTCCATCGTTCGCCACACCGGCACCTTTCTGAAGCTGTACGGCTGGCGATTCATCCCGAATCTGATGGTGCTGGCCGACATGGAGAAGCACCACCCCGAAGCGCCGCACTACTACCTCGAGTTCCTGGGTACCGATCCGGCCCAGCAAGGCCGGGGTCTGGGGACGGCGTTGATGCAGCCGATGCTGCAGCGCGCCGATCGCGAAGGCGTCGGCATGTACCTGGAGAGCTCGAAAGAGTCGAACGTGCCGTACTACGCGCGCTTCGGCTTCACGGTCACTCGCGAGCTGAAGCATCGTCGCAACGGACCGACGATGTGGCTGATGTGGCGCGATCCACAGTGATGGTCGGGCCCTGACCACGCTGCCCGCTCGTCTCGATTCGCGTCGATTGCGTAGAGTTTGGGCGAGGGGCAATCAACAGAGGGGGACGTGATGTCAAACGTCGAGGGCGTCTGCGACAGTCGGTTCGAGGCGATGCGCGACATCCTGCAGCGCAACCTCGATTCGGGCGCAGACCTGGGCGCGTCCGTCGCGGTGGTGCTGGAGGGCGAGCCCGTCGTCGACCTGTGGGGTGGCTGGGCAAACACCGACCAGACGCAGCCGTGGGAACGCGACACCATCACCAACGTCTGGTCCAGCACCAAGACGATGATGGCGCTCAGCGCGCTGGTGCTGGCCGATCGAGGAGAGCTCGATGTGTACGCGCCCGTGTCGAAGTACTGGCCCGAGTTCGCTGCCAACGGCAAGGCCGATGTGAAGGTTCGCCACCTGCTGTCGCACACCTCCGGCGTGTCGGGTTGGGCGCAGCCCGTTGTGGTCGACGACATCTTCGACTGGCAGAAGTCGACGTCGATGTTGGCGGCTCAGGCCCCGTGGTGGGAGCCCGGCACCATGTCCGGCTATCACGCGCTCAATCAGGGGCACCTCGTGGGCGAGGTCATCCGTCGCATCACCGGCCTGAAGCTCGGCGAGTTCTTCGCCAAAGAGATCGCCGGCCCACTGGGTGCCGACTTCCACATCGGTCTGGACCCCAGCGAGTTCCATCGCGTGTCCAACGTGGTGCCACCGCCGCCATTGCCCATCGATCTGGCCACGCTCGACCCCGACAGCGTGATGGTCAAGACGTTCACCGGGCCTGCGCCAGATGCCTCGGTCTCGTGGACATCCGAATGGCGTCAGGCCGATATCGGTGCGGCCAACGGTCACGGCAACGCCCGTTCGGTGGCGCGAGCCCAGTCGGTCATCACCAACGGCGGTGAGGTCGATGGCATCCGCCTGCTCTCACCGAAGACGATCGACCTGATCTTCGACGAGCAGGCCAACGGACTGGATCTGGTCCTGGGAATCCCGACGCGATTCGGCATCGGGTATGGGTTGCCCAGCGAGATGATGCCCGTACCACCCGACTCGCGGCTGTGCTTCTGGGGCGGTTGGGGTGGCTCGATGGTCATCAACGATCTGGACCACCGCATGACCATCACCTACATGATGAACCGCATGGAAGCCGGTCTGGTCGGCGACACGCGCGGCTTCGAGCTGATCATGGCGGCGATGATGGCAGTCGCCTGAATCCGACGGCAGACCTGGCCGAGCTCGTCGAGCGAAACCCACCCGGCCCTCGGGCGCTTGATGATTCGAAGGATCGCTGAGATTCTTTGCAGCCATGGTTGCCATGCGGGTTGAGCGCGGATATGGTCGAACGTATGTACTGCGTATCCGCTTAACTCCAGTTGCGGCTACGGTGAGTGGCGATGGAGCAGGTGTGGCCGCAGGCGGGTGTCGACTATCCGGGGACGT
>JANNFQ010000262.1:0-1649 GCA_031380045.1 Acidimicrobiaceae bacterium | reverse complement strand
GGCGGCGGGCCAACTTGTCCGCCTTCCATCCAGGCGCCGATCTCTTCGCCTCGGCTGAGATCGGTGCCAATGGGGACTCCACCGGTGTTCATTTCGTGAGGCTGCTTGCCGATGTTGGTGACAGCGATGACGTGGGTTCCTGCCGTGAGGGGTGGCACAGTGATCGCGTCGTCGCCGAGCGTGATGGTGAGGTCGGCCTTGGGCAGGTCGCTCTTCTTTCCGTCGGTCACCGTGAACATGGCGATCATCCCGTGCTGCATGTGGTTCATGCCGTCGGTTGCGGGAAAGTGGCAGGAGAAGACGTAGGTGCCGGGAGTGAGAGTTCGCGCGTAGCCGAAATGGGTGCCGGTCCCGATGGCAGTGGCGCCACCCGGATCGGCAATCAGGACCGCGCCCTGTGGGCCGTCTTGGTCGAAGAGGGCCGCAGCCTCCTCGAGGGTTGTGCCAGGTTCGACCTGGGCGAGGTCGAGTTCGTGAGCGAACGAACTGAGGTTGGTGATGTCGAGATCGACCACAGGCCCCTCGAAGGTCTTGGGCATGGTGATGGAGTAATCGGCGAGCTCGACTTTGACCTGACCCGCGGACCGGTCGGGCGGGTCACTGCCACACGCAGCGGCGAGCGTGGCGGCGAGGACGGTGACGGGGATGAGGGCGAGATGTTTCATGGCAGTTCCTCCGAGTGACGGATTGGGTGTGGTGCACGATGCGTGGAACGTCGGGGACGGCGCATCGGCTCCCGGTCACCGGTTTGTCACATTGAGCACGTGACACCAAGCCCTTGCGCGTTCCGGTCGGAGGGCCGAAGGTGACCCGATGACACGCGCGTGGATTCGTCACGGCCTACTCGGTGCCACCGTGGCACTCGGGGCCGCTGGTGTTTTCGGATCACTGCGAACGGGTGATTTGCCCGGCAACGGTGACAGCTGGGGAGTTGCAGCCGAGTTCATCGGCTACGCCCTGTTGGGATGGGCCGTCACCAGACGGCGACCGGAGCTGCCCATCGGCTGGTTGCTCCTCGCCGGCGGCAGCGTTGGCACCGCCACCTTCCTGGCAACCTGGTGGGCGTCTCAGACGCTGGTCAACGACCCGGGGTCGCTGCCGGGCGGCCCCTTCGCCGCCTGGCTCGCACTGTGGCTGTCGGCGCTGCCGTGGTCGCTGGTGCTCGCCGCACCACTTGTGCTCTTCCCGACCGGACGCACCCGCACCCGTCGCTGGTTCTGGTTCGCAACGGTCTTCGGCGCAATCATTGGCATCCTCACGACCATCGCCGCAGTCGTCTCGCTACCGGTGGCTGCACGACACGCGGTGGAACTCCTCGATGCCCCCGGTACCACCGGGACGCCCGCAGCCGAGTTCGCGATCGGGCTACCGGCGATCGCCCGGTTGATCAGTTTCGTTGCCACCTTGATCGCACTGATCGGTCTCGCGGTTGCTGGCCACGGCGTCCACGGCGACGACCGACGGCCCTACACGACCGTTCTTGTCGGCGCCGCTGTCGTGGTCGCTTGGTTCGTTGTCGACGCGCTGGTCCCGGTGATCTTCGGGCAGCAGCATGCGTTGCCCGAGGCAGTCGGGGCACTCGTCGGGCTGGCTTTGCCGACCTCGATCGCGATCGCTGTCGTCCGGTTCCAGCTGTATGACCAGCGGAC
>JANNFQ010000218.1:0-3362 GCA_031380045.1 Acidimicrobiaceae bacterium | reverse complement strand
CTTCCGCATGTGCGCCGACGCTTTCGAGGTGCGCCCGCACATTCGATTCGGCGCCGCAGTGCAACAAGCGGTGTGGAGCGACGACGACCTGATGTGGACGGTCACGTATCGCACCGCCGACGGCGCCGAGCACCAACTGCGGGCCAACGCGGTGATCAGCGCGGTCGGTCAGCTGAACCGGCCGTCGTGGCCGGCGATCGACGGCATCGCCGATTTCACCGGCCAGTACTTTCACTCGGCCGAGTGGCGTCACGACATCGACCTGACCGGCAAGCGGGTCGGGGTGATCGGCACCGGCTGCAGCGCGCTGCAGTTCATTCCAGAGATCGCCGAACGGGCCGGCCAGATCACCGTGTTCCAACGCACGCCGCCGTGGATCGCGCCAACTCCCGACTACCACGATCGCATCGAAGATGGGCTGACGTGGCTGTTCGGACACGTGCCGACGTACAGCGAACTGAACCGGTTCAAGATCTTTTGGACCATGGGTGATGGGGCGCTGGAATCGGTGCGGGTCGATCCCGAATGGCAGTCGGATGGTTCGTCGGTCAACGAGATCAGCGAGTTCGGCAAGCAGATGCTGTTGGAGTACTACCGGGAGCAGTTCGGCGATCGCCCTGACCTGTTCGACAAGGTCGTGCCCAACTACCCGCCGGGTGCCAAACGTGCCGTTCGCGACAATGGCATCTGGGCGCGCACGTTGAAACGCCAGAACGTAGAACTGGTCACCGATGCGTTGGGTCGCATCGATTCCACGGGCATTGTCATGGCCGATGGATCACACCGCGAGTTCGACGTGATCATCTACGGCACGGGCTACCAAGCATCGAACTTTCTCACGCCGATGAAGGTCGTCGGGCGTGGCGGTGTGGACTTGCACGAACAGTGGGCGGGCGATGCGCGGGCCTACCTGGGCGTGGCGATCCCGGGGTTTCCGAATCTGTTCTGCCTGTACGGCCCGAACACGAACATCGTCATCAACGGCAGCATCATCTACTTCTCGGAGTGCGGCGTGCGGTACATCATGGGTCTGCTGCGCGAAGTCCTCGCCGACGATGCCAAGGCCATCGAGGTCAAACAGGCAGTGCACGACGAGTTCAACCAAGCTGTCGACCAGCAGAACCGCAAGATGGCGTGGGGTTGGAGTCCGGTGAACAGCTGGTACAAGAACGTCCACGGCCGAGTCGCCCAGAACTGGCCGTACACACTGCTGGAGTACTGGCAGCGCACGAAAGAGCCCGACACCAACGACTTCAACCTGATTCGCTGACATTCGTCCAGCCGGTACCGTCCGCTCATGACCGATGCGCTGCTTCGCGAGGTGGCCGACGTGATCGGCGCCCCCAACGTGATCACCGACCCGCAAATTCTGGCTACACACGTCGTCGATTGGACCGGCCGGTTCCAGGGTCACACGCGCGCAGTGGTCAGGCCAGGTTCTACAGCCGAGGTCGCGGCCATCGTCGACCTGTGTCGCCGCCACGACGTGGCGGTGGTTCTGCAGGGGGGCAATACCGGCATGGTTGGTGGCAGCGTTCCGCTGGCGGGGGAGTTGGTGCTGCATTTGGGGCGCTTCAACTCGATCGATCCGGTCGATACGACGGCTCGGCAAGTGACCGCTGGCGCAGGAACAACCATTGCCAATGTGCAGGCCGTCGCAGCACTCGCCGGGCTGCGCTATGCGGTCGATTTCGGTGCTCGCGACTCGGCGACAGTGGGCGGATCGATCGCGACGAACGCAGGTGGCGTGAACGTGCTGCGCTACGGCGGCACGCGTGAGCAGACCATCGGCATCGAGGCAGTGTTCGGAACTGGCAACAGCGTCAGTCGCCTGGGTGGCCTGATCAAGGACAACACGGGCTATCACTTGCCATCACTGCTCTGCGGCAGCGAGGGCACCCTGGGCATCGTCACTGCGGCCAGGCTGCGTCTGGTCACCGCTCACGAGCACCGCGTGACCGCGCTGGTGGCGTTCGAATCGATCGCCGGCGCAGTGGATGCTGTGGCTGCGTGGCGATCGAGCATCGACTCTCTGGACGCTGCCGAGTTGGTCCTGGCCGACGGCATCGAACTGGTGTGCCGCGCGTTCGACCTGCCACCACCATTCGGGCGGCGGTGGCCGGCCGTGGTGCTGATCGAAGCCGCTGCACATCACGATCCCACCGCCGATCTGGCGGCGGCGGTGGCCGGCGTTGCCGGTGTGGCCGATGTCGCAGTTGCCTCTGACCACGCACGCCGCCGCGCCCTGTGGCGATATCGCGAACAGCACACCCTGGCGATCAGCACAGTTGGCGTGCCACACAAGTTCGACGTCACTGTGCCCATCGGCGGGCTGGCCGAGTTCGTCGAGCGCATGCCGGGTGACGTTGGTCGGGTCGTGCCGGGCGCCGAGGTGTTTCAGTTCGGCCACGTCGGCGACGGCAACATCCATCTGAACGTGGTGGGCCTGGACGAAAACGAAGGAGCGCTGACCGACCAGCTCGATGCATTGATCTACGGCACCGTGCAGAACGCGGGCGGCAGCATCAGTGCCGAGCACGGCATCGGCACAGCGAAGGCCAAGTGGTTGCACATGAACCGATCGGCCGGCGAGATCGCCGCCATGCGGGCCATCAAAGATGCGCTGGACCCCGACAACATCCTGAACCCCAACGTATTGCTGGGCACTGGTTGATCGGTCGTCCGTGCCCGTTTCAGCTGCCGTGGCGTGAACGGTGGCGCAGCAGCCACCCGATGATCATGCCGCCGAGAGCAGCGGCCACCACCACGATCCACACCGGCGCCTGCGCATCGCCGACGGCATAGCCAAGGCGGACATCGTCGCGGTTGTCCATGGCCACGGCGACAAGGGCCACGACGATCAGGGCGACGATCACCAATCGGAACACATGGGCGGCGTCTCGTCGGTGCACTGCGCTGGCGTGCTGGTCGATGACATCTCGGTCGTTCATCTCGATGGCTCCGGTCTGGACTGGCGCTCTGGAATGGGCGCGATGGATTGACGTAACTGGATGACGCGCGTCATCGGCTGACCAGCCGTACCCGGCTTTCCGGTCCGTCAATCGTTGACCCCATACGCGAAGTGGCCCCAGCGGTTCGAAACCGTCCCGCAGGGCCGTCGACAGTCGATGGCCCGACTGGTAGCCGACGACGGTCCAGGTGGGATTCGACGATCGGGCAGCAGCCAGACAGCTCGACCAGTGCGAGTCGGTGTCGGCCTCGGCCCCGCCCCCGGCCTCGATGTCGGAAGCGAAGAAGCCGGTCACGGTCATTTTCTCAGTGCGAGCGGGGCAGCCGCAGGACATGCTCGGCGATGTACGCCAGGATCAGCTCTTGGCTGATCGGAGCGATGCGCGGCAAGC
>JANNFQ010000203.1:0-2560 GCA_031380045.1 Acidimicrobiaceae bacterium | reverse complement strand
CATCCGCACCTTGCTGCCGCGTGCCGAGGTCGTGGACGATCCCTGGAACTCGGCGTACTACTTCGCCGAGTACAACCACGAGAAGCGATCGGTGACGCTCGACCTCGCACATCCAGCCGGCAAAGAGACCTTTCTACGGCTGGTCGCGAACAGCGACGTGGTCATCGAGAACTACCGCGCCGACGTGATGGACAACCTCGGGCTGACCACCGAGGTGCTGCTCGAGGCCAATCCAAGTCTGGTGGTCGTCAGCATGGCCGGCTTCGGCAAGGCCGGGGGCGAGCAGGACAACGTCGGCTACGGGCCGATCATCGAGATGATGTCGGGCCTGATGTCGTTGTCGGGCTACGAGCCCGATGCACCGCACAAGACGGGAGTCTCGTACGGCGATCCGGTGGCTGGTCTGGCGGCCGTCAGCGCCATCGCCCTCGCCCTCATCAAGCGACGGGCGACGGGCCGAGGTTCGGTCGTCGACCTGTCGCAGTGCGAGGTGTCGGCGACCATGGCCGGCGTCGCGTTCGCAACCTTTGCCTCGTCGGGACAGGTGCCACCTGCGACGGGCAATCGGAACGCGCGGTGGGCGCCCGAAGGCTGCTATCCGGTGCGCGGTGATGACCAGTGGATCGTGCTGTCGTGCACCGACGACGCCGAGTGGGCGGCGTGCGCCGACATCATCGGTCGGGGCGATCTTGCGTCGCTGTCACTCGACGAGCGACGAACGCGCCACGACGAACTGGACGCGATCATCGGCGCGTGGTCTGCACCGATCGACGCCAACGTCGCCGTCGCCGTGCTGCAGGGGGCCGGCGTTCCTGCAGGGCGGGTTCTGGACATGCGCTCGGTGAAAGACGATCCCCATCTGTACGCGCGTGGGTTCTGGGTCCGCGTTCCCAACGAGAAGATGCATCCGTACCGCAAGCACGGAGTCGTCTGGCGGTTGCTGGAAGCGAACCCCACGATCACCCGACACGCGCCGTACCTCGGGGCCGACAACCACGATGTGCTGACGCAGGTCGCCGGCCTGACCGATGCCGAGGTCGATGCGCTGCGAGCTTCCGGTGTCATCGCCGAGTCCCTCGCCGACATCGCCCTCGGATAGGGGTCGTCGGCCGCGCCCCGACCGCCTCCCTCAGAGCCCCAGCGCGGACCTTTGGCCCTACTCGCTCAGCCGGGGCATCCGTACCGTCAGTGGTATGGAGATGATCGAGTTCCAATCGCACGCGCTGTCGCTGGTGCAGGATGGGACGCTCGGCTACGACCAGAAGGTCCGCCGGCTGGCCGGCCTGGCGGCCGAAGCGCTTCCTTACCCTGAACTGTCGGACGAGTGTCGCCAGGCGCTGGACAAGCGCGTCATCTGCGACATGTTCGAAGGCAACGCGCCATTCGCTCCGCGCTACGTGCTGCCCGACTACGGGCGCGCGATGCGTCGGGGCCTGGAGTTCCTCGAGTTGCCGCCACCGACCAACCTTGACGACGCGCTCGCGTTCTTGCAGATCATGTACATGCACGTGCCCAGCGTCACCACGTACCCCGTGTACCTGGGCGACCTCGACGAACTGCTTTCGCCGTTCATCGACGACAGCATCGACGACGACCGCCTTGACCGTTCGCTGCGCCGGTTTTGGATCGGCCTGGACCGGATGCTGCCCGACGCGTTCGTGCACCTCGACCTCGGTCCCGCCGACAGCCGCGTGCTCCGCTCGATCTGGCGCGTCGAGCGATCGCTCCGGCAGTCGGTGCCGAACATCACGTTGAAGGTCGACCCCTCGATCACACCCGACGATCTGATCGAGGATGCGGTGCGCACGGTGTTCGAAACCGGCAAGCCGCACTTCGTCAACCACCCGATGATGGTCGCCGACCATGGCGAGGACTACGCCGTGGTGAGCTGCTACAACTCGCTGAAGGTCGGCGGCGGTGCCCACACCCTCGTTCGGCTCAACCTGAAAGAGGTCATGCTGCGCCACGCCGGCGGTGTCGACGCGTTCCTCGCCGAGACACTGCCGCACTACGTCGAGCTGACCGCCGAGCTCGCCGAGGTGCGTGTGCGGTCGCTCGTCGAGAATCAGCGGTTCTTCGAAACTCACTGGCTGGCCACCGAGGGCCTCGTCAGGATCGATCGCTTCGCGGCGATGTTCGGCATCTTCGGTCTGGCCGAATGCGTCAACCTGTTGATGGTCCACGAAGGCCTTGACCGCGACGGTGAGGGCCGCTACGGGCACGGCGCCGCGGTCGACGCGCTGGCGGTCCGCGTCGTCGAACGGATAGCCGAGCTGGTCGCGGCGCGGCCGATTCCGTACTGCGAAGGTGGTGGCGGTCACTGCTCGCTGCACAGCCAGGGTGGCATCGAGCTGGACGACGACGTCACCGCTGGCACGCGCATCCCGGTGGGCGACGAGCCGGCGATGCTCGAGCACATCACCACCTGCGCACCCCTTCACCATCTGTTCCCGGCGGGAGTCAGCGACATCTTCCACGTCGACGAGACGGCGGTCAGCAACCCGCGTGCCGTGGTCGACATCATCCGGGGCGCCTTCTCCAGCGGCATGCGCGACTTCAC
>JANNFQ010000198.1:0-17068 GCA_031380045.1 Acidimicrobiaceae bacterium | reverse complement strand
AGAAGATGGCCAAGCGCGAATTCCCCCTCGAGCGCACTCGCAACATCGGCATCATGGCCCACATCGATGCTGGCAAGACCACCACCACCGAGCGCATCCTCTACTACACCGGCAAGAGCTACAAGATCGGTGAGGTCCACGACGGTGCGGCCACCATGGACCACATGGCGCAGGAACAAGAGCGCGGCATCACCATCACCTCCGCCGCCACCACGTGCATCTGGAACAACCACCGCATCAACATCATCGACACGCCGGGCCACGTCGACTTCACCATCGAGGTCGAGCGTTCGCTGCGCGTCCTCGACGGCGCCGTCACGGTGTTCGACTCGGTCGCCGGCGTCGAGCCGCAGACCGAAACCGTCTGGCGTCAGGCCAACAAGTACAAAGTGCCGCGCATGTGCTTCGTCAACAAGATGGACCGCATTGGCGCCGACTTCTATCGCACCGTCGACATGGTGAAGTCCCGCCTGGCCGCTGTGCCCGCCGTGCTGCACCTTCCCGTCGGCGCGGGTGGGCCCGAGGCCAACAAGCCGTTCATCGGCCTGATCGACCTCGTCAAGATGAAGGCACTCATCTGGCACGACGAAGAACTGGGTGCGAAGTGGGACGAGCTGCCCATCCCCGACGACATGGTCGAGATCTCGAACAAGTACCGCGAGGCACTCCTCGAGACCATCGCCACCAGTGACGACGAGCTGATGGAGAAGTACCTCGCTGGCGAGGATGTCACCGAAGAAGAGGTCAAGCGCGCCATTCGCGCCGGCACCCTGGCGTTCGACTTCGTCCCGATCCTGTGTGGATCGGCGTTCAAGAACAAGGGCGTACAGCCCATGCTCGACGCAGTCATCGACTTCCTCCCCAGCCCACTCGACATTCCGCCCACACAGGGAACCAAGCCGAACCACGAGGAAGAGATCCTCACCCGCAAGGCTTCCGAGAGCGAGCCGTTCGCGGCGTTGGCGTTCAAGATCGTGGCCGATCCGTTCGGCAAGCTGACCTACTTCCGGGTGTACTCAGGTTCCATCAACAAGGGCGAAGAGGTCTACAACTCCACCAAGGAAAAGCGTGAGCGACTGGGCCGCATCCTGTTGATGCACGCCAACCAGCGTGAAGACCTCGACGTGGCCATGGCCGGCGACATCGTTGCGGGTTTGGGATTCAAGGACACCACCACCGGCGACACGCTGTGCGATCGCACCAACCCGATCATCCTCGAGCGGATGATCTTCCCCGAGCCCGTCATCCATGTGGCCATCGAGCCGAAGACCAAGGATGACAGCGACAAGCTGGGCAAGGCGCTGAAGTCGCTGTCCGACGAGGACCCCACGTTCCGGGTGCGCACCGACGAAGAGACCGGCCAGACCGTCATCTCGGGCATGGGCGAGTTGCACCTCGAGATCCTGGTCGACCGCATGCAGCGCGAGTTCGGCGTGGTCGCCACCGTCGGTAAGCCGCAGGTGGCCTATCGCGAGACCATCACCAAGACGGTCGAGTCGGTCGAGTACCGCCACATCAAGCAGTCGGGTGGTTCTGGTCAGTTCGCGGTCGTGAAGATCACCCTCGAACCGAACCCAGGCAAGGGCTACGAGTTCGTCGACAAGATCAGCGGCGGCAAGATCCCGCGCGAGTACATCAACCCAACGAACCAGGGCATGCAGCAGGCGCTCGACTCGGGTGTGCTGGCCGGATACCCAACCGTCGATGTGAAGGCGTCGTTGGTCGACGGTCAGTACCACGACGTCGACTCCAGCGAGATGGCGTTCAAGATCGCCGGTCAGATGGCGTTCAAGAAGGCGGCCGAGATGGCCAAGCCAGTCATCCTCGAGCCGATCATGTCGGTCGAGGTCGTCACGCCCGAGGACTACATGGGCGATGTCATGGGCGACCTGTCGTCGCGCCGTGGTCGCATCGAAGGCATGGAGGCCCAGGGCAACGCGCAGGTCATCCGCGCCCAGGTGCCGCTGTCGGAGATGTTCGGCTATTCCACCGACCTGCGTTCGCGCACCCAGGGCCGGGCCACGTACACCATGCAGTTCGCGGTGTACATGGAAGTGCCTCCCAACATTGCCAGCGACATCATCAAGCGAGTCCGCGGCGAGTGATTCCCACCGGGCGCGACCGCTGCGCGTTCAGCGGCCGCGCTCGTCTCGTCGTCGGCGTGACGTACGTCGCTCGGTCGGCAAGCCATACTTGGGCCGATGGCTTCCAGTAGAGCGCGTCCCATTGCCCGTTCCCGGGCCACGGCTCCGGTGCGCAAGCTGGGCCGTCCGCCGCGGGTGAAAGCCCACGACACTCGACGCCGGCTGCTGGACATCGCTCGAGGTGTCTACGCCGAGCGCGGCTACGACGCAGCGACCAACAAAGAAATCGCCGACATCGCCCACATGACCACCGCGGCGTTGTACTACCACTTCCCGTCCAAGCGCGATCTGTACCTGTCGGTGCACGAAGACGCGCGAGAACAGGTGTACTCGCGGTTCGAAGAGGTGCTGGACCCTGACGGGTCGTTCGCCGATCAGCTGTTGGCTGTGCTGTACGCCACGCACGAGTTGAACGACGAAGATCCCACGCTGGCGCAATTCCTGGCCTCGGCGCGTACCGACATGAAGCGGCGGCCCGACCTGACCGCAGCGCTGCGCGAGCGCATCGAGTACCGCCAAGACTTCTTCGATCGCATCGTCGAGGTGGGCGTGCGCACCGGCGAGATCAAGCCCGCACATCGCGAACTGGTCAGCGTGTTCATCATCGCGATGATCACTGGCATGACCGACGCCCTCAGTGACGACCAGAGCGTGCACCTGCGTGCCATCGAGGCGATCAAGGCGGTCATCTCCGGCCAACTGGTCGGTCCGCCACGTGCCGACCGCCGTCGACGCGTCGGCTGATCCCGACTTGCTCGGCGTAGCGCTGCGCACGCGTTACTGATCATCGAGTAAGTTATCTCCGGGGCCGAGTCGGCGACAGCAGCCACGGCGAAAGCACGAGGGGGCAACATGGGGGTACTCGAGGGGCGCGTTGCGTGCGTCACCGGTGGCACGCGAGGAATTGGGTTGGCCATCGCCAAGGCGTTCCTGGACGAGGGAGCCAAGGTGGTGATCAATGGCCGTGACCCGGCGAAGGCGCAGGCATCGATGGATGGTCTGGCCGCAGGCGACAACGTGCACTTCATCGCCGGCGACGTGAAGCTGCGAACCGATTGCGAAGCGATCGTGCAGGGAACCGTCGATCACTTCGGAGCCATCGACATCTTGGTCCCGAACGCCGGTGGGGGCAGCGACTACGCACCGGTCGCACAGATGACCGACGAGGCGATGAACGATGCGATGGTGTGGAACTTCTGGCACACGTTCTGGACGATGCGTGCGGCGTTGAATCACATGATCCCGCGAGAGTGGGGCCGCATCATCACCATGAGCTCGGTGGAGGGCAAGATGGGCAAGCCGGCGATCTCCAGCTACGTGGCGGCCAAGCATGCGATCAACGGCCTGACCAAGTCGGCCGCCAAAGAGGTCGGCACGATGGGGATCACCGTGAACGCGGTGTGCCCGGGCGCGATCGAGACCGACGTGATGATGGCGCAGGGGCCTGGTGCCGCCGAGGCGATGGGCTTGACCTATCAGGGTCTGCTGGACATGTTCGCCGGCGAGTCGGCCGTGAAGCGATTGAACGATGCCGAGGACGTGGCCGCGGTCGCCGTGCTGTTGGCGTCCGAGGCCGGAGCGGGCATCACGGGCTCGATGATCTCGATCGACGGCGGCACCTCGCCGTACTGACGCCGCAGCCGGCACCGCACCAACCAGATTTCACCAGAACGACAGGCACGAGGGGACACACCATCATGGGCAGCAAGTTGGAGGGCAAGGTCGCCTGCATCACCGGCGGAACCCGCAGCATCGGTCGGGCGATCGCCGAGGCGTTCCTGGCCGAGGGCGCATCGGTGGTGGTGAACGGTCGCGACGAGGCCAAGGGGCAGCGGTGCCTCGACGAGATGGGCGCGGGGGATCGCGCTGCCTTCTACGCCGGCGATGCCTCGAAGCAATCGAGCGTGGAAGGGCTGATCGACTTCACCATCGACCGCTACGGGCAACTCGACATCTGCTGCCTGAACTCGGGCGGCGTGAAGATGACAGCGCCTGTTGCCCAGATGACCGACGAAGAGTGGCTGCTGGAGATCGACTGGAACCTGAACCACGTGTTCTGGGGAATGCGCCGATCGCTGCAGCACATGATCCCCCGCCAGTCGGGCCGTGTCATCGTGACGTCGTCGGTCGAGGGCAAGTTGGGCAAGCCCGGCATCCCCGGCTACGTCACCACCAAGCACGCGGTGAACGGATTGGTGAAGTCGGCCGCCCACGAGGTGGGCACCCAGGGCATCACCGTGAACGCGATTCTGCCGGGCATCATCGAGACCGACATCGTGCGCACCACCGGGCCCGACTCGGCGATCGCGATGGGTCTGGAGGGCTACGACCAGATGATCGCGCTGTTCACCCAGGAGTCGGCCATCAAGCGGCCGAATCGAGTGGAAGAGGTGGCCGCAGTCGCGGTGCTGCTGGCGTCCGACGCGGCGCGCAACATCACCGGCTGCCTGTTCCCGGTAGACGGCGGGACGATGCCGTACTGATGCAGTAGCGACGTACCTCACCGGCCGGCGATCTGCTTCAGTCGAGCTGCGCCGGATCGGCCAACAGTTCGACGATCGTCTGGCAGAACGCGGCGGCCGGGGCACCGTCCAGGACGCGGTGATCCCACGTGAGGCTGAGCGTCAAACGAGTGCGCGAGGCCACGACACCATCCACCAGCACCAGGTCGTCGCGAAGCCGACCGACTCCGAGGATGGCCGCGTTCGGGGGGTTGATCACCGGGGTGAACGCATCCACACCGAACATGCCCAACGCGGTGACCGAGAACGTGCCGCCCTCCAGATCGTCGAGGCCCAGCTTGCCGGCGCGGGCGGCGGTGGCCAGGCGCGTTGTCTCGGCGGAGATCGTGGCCAAGGGTGAACGATCGGCGTGGCGCACCACCGGGACCATCAGACCCTCGTCGAGGGCGACAGCCAGACCGACGTGCACATCGGGCAACTGGGCGATGCCATCGGCGGTGACCTGTGCGTTGACTGCGGGATGTCGACGAAGCGCCCGTGCTGCTGCAGCCACCACGTAGTCCGTGTATCCCGGTGCTGCGCCCTCGGCCTTGCGTCTCGCCCGATCGGCCACAACGGCGTCCATGTCAGCGTCCATGGTCAAGGTCAGTTGCGCCATCTCGTGCAGTGACGAGTGCATGCGCTTGGCGATGGTGCCGCGCATGCCTGTCAGACGCTTGACTGCGGACGGAGTCTGCAGTGCGGGCGTCGGCGCGCTGGGCGCAGTGCCAACGGCAGCCTGTGGTGGTGCGGGTTGCAGCTTCGCTCGCACCCAACGGGCAACCGACTCGCGGGTGATGTAGCCGTCGACAGGATCGGGTTGCACGGTGCCCAGGTCCACGCCCAGCAGATCGGCCAGCTGGCGCGCCGCAGCGGTGGCGGGTACGTGCGCGCCGGTGGCCGTCGTTGCTGGCGGTGTCACTGCCCCGCTGCCGACCTGGGTGTCAACACGGGCGCGTCGGGCTTGCGGCTGCAGCGCGGCTTCCTCGACATCCTCCGACACGATGCGGCCACCCGGACCGGTCCCACGAACGGTTGCGACATCGATGCCGGCGAGGGCAGCCACCCGACGCGCGTTGGGCGAGATGAACAGCCGACCATCGGCGCGCACCGCAGTTGCGGTCGCTTTGAGGGCTGCAGGTGCCGTCGCCACCGCCGCGGCAGGTGCGGCGACATCGGGCGCCGCACCCGCGGGCTGACGAGCGGACGGAGACGGCTCGTCGGCATCCAGCAGCAATGCGATCACCGCGCCACACGGAAACGTGTCGCCGACGGCGGCGATGTGGTGCAGTCGTCCACCGACTGCCGACTCGACGTCGCTCTCGACCTTGTCGGTCTCGATCGACATGATCGCAGTGCCCGGTTGCACCTGAGCACCGTCGGGCACCAGCCATTCGCGAATGGTGCCCTCCTCCATCGTCAGGCCCAACTTGGGCATCAGGAACTCGGTGGCCATGATGGTCCTCCTGGTGAATCGAGGGGCACGTCGAACAGTCGCGCTGCCGCCGCCGCAGCCAGGGTGCGATCGACATCGATCAGCATGGGTCCGGTCGGTTCGATCGATACCGAGACGGTTGCGTGGCGGCTGATGCGCCGGTCGCGCTCGCCGTCGAAGGCCAGCACCCCCGGGCCGTGCAAACGAACGGTGTGCCCGTAAGGCAGCGGGGTGATCTCGGCGATCTCAACGGTGATGAACGACCCCGGCGCCAACGGCACGCGCACTCGCCGCCCGCCCGTACCCAGCCGCCCGCCCGTACCCAGCCGCACGGCCACTCCGCCATCGTCGAACCGGCCGACCGGATGCGCTCGCCCGGCGATGCTGGACAGCCCGGTGCCTGAGGGCGATGCCATCGATGCGATGACCACGCGAACTGTCGATGGATCGAGCACCGCTCGCGACCCGACGAACGTCGTGTCGATCAATGCCAGGTCCACCAACGCCAGGTCGTCGGGCACGCCACCCTCGATGCCGTCGTCGTCGATGTGCACCGAGATTCGTTTGCTGCGGCGGGAGACCACCGCGACATCGACGGCCGCACAGGCCACCAGGCCTGCTGCCGCGCCAGCCGAGGTGGCATCGATCGCCATCGGATACGCGTTGTTGGTGCCGGTCGATACCGCGATCAGAGGCACGTCGGGCCAGCCGATCGCCACATCGCGACACGTCCCGTCGCCGCCGAGGGCGACCACTGCACCAACGTTCTCTTTCCACATGCGCGTCGCTGCGGCGATGGTGTCGTGACGCGAACCGGTGACCGGCTCGTCCAGGATGTACACCGGCAGATCCAACCCGTCAACGGCCCGACGGCCCAAGTGATGCGGGTCCGCAGCCAGCAGCACCCGCTGGGCGCCGGCCTCGACCGCGGCGATCACGGTGCGCCGCACCATGCCGATCTTGGCGCTGTCGGAGGTGTGGCTGGCAGAGGTGACCAGCCGACGGATGTCCTTGCCGGCCACGGGATTGACGATGACGCCGACTGTGCTCATCGGGCCATGCGCACAGGTCAGCTCCCGACCAGCGGCCGGGCCATCACGTGGCGGATGCCAGCGGCGATGCTGGCCGCATCGGGCACGTAGTGCTGCTCGAGCGCCGGGCTGAACGGCACCGGGCTGAAGGGCGCACCCACCCGGGCCACCGGGCCGTCGAGGTGATCGAATGCCTCTTCTTGAATCTGGGCGGCGATCTCGGCGCCCAGGCCGCCGAAGCGAACGGCCTCGTGCACGACGATGGCGCGGTTGGTGCGGCGCACCGATGCAACGATCGTCGGCGTGTCGAGCGGCTGCAGCGTGCGCGGGTCGATGACCTCGCAGTCGATGCCCTCGTCGGCCAACTGCTTGGCTGCGACCAGCGACTCGTTCAACATTCGGCCGTAGGCCACGACGGTGACGTCGGCGCCCGGTCGGGCGATGTGCGCAGTGCCCAGTGGGATCGCGTAGGCCTCTTCGGGCACGATGGCGCTCATCCCCAACAGTCTCTTGTGCTTGACCATCACCGTCGGGTTGTCCTCGCGAATGCAGGCTGTCATCAGCCCCTTCATGTCGTACGGGTTCGAGGGGTACACGACCTTCAAGCCAGGGATGTGGCACAGCAACGCTTCGAGCGACTGACTGTGCTGCGCCGCCGCGCTGAGACCGGCGCCGCCAGCCGTGGTGATGGTCAGTGGCAGGGTGGCCTCACCGCCGAACATGTACTTCAGCTTCGCGGCCTGATTGACGATCTGGTCCATTGCCACACAGATGAAGTCCATGAACATCAAGTCGACGATCGGTCGCAGGCCGGTCACCGCTGCGCCCACGCCCAGACCGACGATGGCCTGCTCGCTGATCGGCGTGTCGACCACTCGGTCGGCGCCGAACTGTGCCTGCAGGCCCGCGTACGTCTGGAACACCCCACCGAATGCGCCGATGTCCTCGCCCGCGCAGAACACGTCGGCGTCGGCCTCCATTGCTTGGCGGACGGCCTCGTTGAACGCAGCCCCGTACGTCAGCTTGCGATCGCTCATGACGTCGGACTCGCCGTGTACACGCCGACCAGCAGTTGGTCGGCTTCGGGCAGCGGACTTTCGTCGGCGAAGGCGATCGCGGCTTCGATGTCGGCGCGAAGTGCCTGCCACACCTCCTCGATCTGCGCAGCGCTGGCGGTGCCGGCTTCGATCAGTCGCTCCTCGAAGCTGAAGATGGGATCGCGCAGCTTCCACTGTTCGACCTCGTCGTCGCCCCGGTACTTCAACCCCAGGTTCTGGATGCCGTGATGGTTGTAGAAGCGGTAGGTCTTGGCTTCGATCAGCGATGGGCCATCGCCCCGCCGTGCCCGGGCGACCGCCTCGGTGGCCGCTTCGTGCACTGCCACTACGTCCATGCCATCGACGATCACTCCGGGCATGCCATAGCCCACCGCACGATCGACGATGTCGGTGATGGCCATGGTCTTGCCGCGTGGGGTGAACTCGCCGTACTCGTTGTTCTCGCACGCGAACACGATGGGCAGGTGCAAGGCGCAGGCCATGTTGGCAGCCTCGTGGAAGGCGCCGATGTTGGTGGCGCCGTCGCCGAAGAACGCAACGGCAACCTGCCCCCGCTTGCGGTACTTGTTGGCGAACGCTGCACCCACGGCGATGGGCGAGCCCGCACCGACGATGCCGTTGGCACCCAGCATGCCGAGTGACAGATCGTTGATGTGCATCGACCCGCCCTTACCCTTGCAGTAGCCAGTGGACTTGCCCATCAGTTCGGCCATCATCAGGTCGAAGTTGCCGCCCTTGGCCACCAGGTGGCCGTGGCCACGGTGCGTCGAGGTGATGTGATCGTCGTCGTTCAACGCAGCACAGACGCCCGACGCAACGGCCTCTTCGCCGACGTACAGGTGCAGGAATCCGGGCAGACGCGCGCTCTCGGCCAACTTGCCGGCGGCCTCTTCGAACAGACGGATGCGCACCATTCGGCGATGCAAGTCCATTTGGATCTCGTTCGACAGTTCCATCCTCGATGTCCCTTCCTGGATCTCGGTGTCGTGCGTCGCGTTGACGCAGTCAGCTGCTGGCCCCACGCGCCCAACGCAGCGAACGACGCAGGAGTTCGGAGTACTCGGGCTTGTCCCACGAGCACCGTTCGACCTGCGGGTAGTACGCCAGGACGGGCGTCATGTCGTAGTGGCCACGGCAATGTCCGAGCGTGTTGTACAGCACTGCCCCACGACCCAATTCGCGGAGGTACATCACCAGGTGCTGGCCGTCGACGTCGGTCCAGTCGCGTTCGGCGAAGCCCTTCGCATCTCCCTGCCAGTTGGTGTGCAGCAGCGGTTGCAGTGCCGCACGATCTGCGTACTCGCACAGGTACAGCTCGTCGTCGGTCTGGAACGGTTGGATGCCGGCAACCAGCCAGTGCCCGGGCTCGGTCAGCTCGACCGTGTACGGCTGGATCGGGGGATGCGCCACGAACTGACTGCCCAAGGTGTCTGCCCACAATGGAAAAACGCGCGGTGCATCGACCCCGTTCGGCCCGCCGAGGTCGAGTGCTGCGTTGGTGCCGTGCAGCGCCACCCAGCGCCCGCCGGCCTCGACCCACGTGCGGATGTCGCGTTGTGCGCGTTCCGACGGGCGCACATCGCACGTGTAGCTGACCAGGATGGAGCCATTGGTGATGGCCGCAGAGTCTTCGTAGTCGGGCTGCACCCGCACTCGGTACTCATCGTGTTCGGCCAGCAGATCCAGCAACTGGCGCCGCGCAAAATCGATGTCGTGGTACTTGCCGCCGGCCACGAGGGTGACGTCGATGCGGCTGCCAGGCTGGCCCATCGTCGTCAGAAGTCGACGCGCTTCAGGAAGCCACCATCGACTGTCAGGTTGACACCGTTGATGTGCTTGGCGCGATCGCTGACCAAGAAGGCCACGGCGTCGGCGACGTCCTGCGCAACCCCGAGCTGACCGCCGGGGTGCACCTTTTCGGTGGCCTCGTAGAAGGCAGCCATGCCGGTCTTGATGCGATCCCAGTCGCCACCCTCGATGAAGATGGGCCCTGGCGACACCACGTTGCAGCGGACACCCTTCGCGCCCAGCGTCTGTGCCTGGCCGAGGGTCCAGTTGGTCACCGCCGACTTGAACGCGCTGTAGCTGTTGCTGCCGCTGGCGAAGTGCTCGGCGGTGGCGGTGGTGCCAATGCTGATGACAGACCCGCCGCCATCGGTCAGCGCGGCTGTTGCCGCGTCGACACCCTGCACCAACGCCATCAGGTCGATGTGGAAGTTCTTGCTCCAGGCATCCAGGGTGCGCGCGGGCTTGCCAGACGTGTTGTGGATGTAGATGTCGATGCCGCCAAGCTGCTCGCCCGACGACGTGACCCACGCGCGCAGGCTGTCGGCATCACCGGCGTCGACGGTGCCGCCGATCGCGGTGCCGTGGGCCGAGAGCTCGCCGATTGCGGCGTTCACATCGTCGGCGGTACGAGCGCAGATGGCCACCGACGCGCCTTCGGCCAGCAGCGTCTGGGCGATCGCTCGACCGATCCCTTTCGTCGCACCCGTGACGAGTGCTCGCTTGCCCTTGAGTCCGAGTTCCATGACTTTCCCCCCATAATTGATCGTACGATAAGTATTGTCGCGCACTTCGCGTGTGGTGCGCACCGGCGGCCGCTGTGGCTGGTGCCGGTCAGCGCGGGATGTCCTTCCAGGCCACGTCTTTGTCGACTCGAGGTTCGCCCGGCAACCCCAGGACGCGCTCGCCGATGATGTTGCGTTGCGTCTCGTCGGAACCACCGGCGATGCGGTACCCGGGCGCGCCCAGCACATGTTCGCCCCATCCGTACGTGCCCCACTCGCCGCTGTCAGCAATGAGCCGCGCGCCCAGCACGCGCGAGACCACATCACTGGTCAGGTTCATCCCCTCGGTCCACAGCAGCTTGCCCAATGAACCTTCCGGTCCGGGTGTGGCGCCCGACCGGCGCAGGTCAGAGGCGCGGCGGCCGAGAAAGCCTTCCACCCGGTGGTGTGTGTACACCCGCATCAGGTCCTGGCGGGTGCACGGATCGTCGGTGACAGCCATCGCCTGCGCAGTGGCCAGGAGGTGGCGCCACGACCCGCCAACTCGCGAGGTAGCGCCTGCAGCGTCAGAGTGGTCGCGCTCGAACCCCAGTGTGGTCAGCGCCACCTTCCATCCCTCGCCGATCGGCCCCAGACGCATGCTGTCGGGTACACGCACATCGGTGAAGAACACCTCGTTGAACGACGAGCCGCCGCTCATCTGCTTGATCGGGCGGACCTGAACCCCGGGCAGATCCATCGGGATGACGAAGGCGGTCATGCCCTTGTGCTTGGCAACGTCGGGATCGTGGCGGGCGATCAGCTCGCCCCACTCGGCGAACTGGGCACCCGAGCTCCACACCTTCTGACCGTTGATGATCCACTCGTCGCCATCGCGCTGGGCGCGACACGCCAGCGATGCCAGGTCAGAACCTGCACCCGGCTCGGAGAACAGCTGGCAGCACAGCTGTTGCGCGGCGAGGAACTTGGGAACCAATGTCTGTTGCTGCTCGGGGGTGCCGTAGATCTGGATGGTGGGCGCAATGAGGCGCGTCGTGACGCTGTGGGTCTCGTGGCCGGTAGGAGTTCGGAACTCGCTTTCGAGTCGCGAATACGCGCGGCCGAACTCGCGACCCAATCCCAGTCCGCCGAACCGGCGGTCGGCGGTGATGGCGTGGTAGCCGCGCTGTGCTTTCAGCATGGTCCAGTGCTGTGCGCGCTGCAGCAGTTCGCGCTCTTCGGCGAACGACAACGAATGGAAGACGGCAACACTGAACTCATCGGAGTGCGCCGGGTCGACCTGGCCTGGATCGCCTTGATCTTGATCGACGTGATCTGGGCCGGCTGCGTCGCGGCGCTGAGCATGCTGCTGCAGCCACAGCCGAGCCTCTTCGATGAATTCGTCGAGGGTGGGCGCCATGTCGAGACGAGCGTCGAGCTGCGGAACGGAGTCGGTCGCCGTCATGGATCGGAACCATAATTCACCGCACGATCAATAATCGAATCGTTCGTGCGTCGCGCCATACTGGCGGCGTGAAGAAGGCCAGGACTGTGAAGCCACGCCTCGGCAGGCCGCCCGATACCGACTCTGCCGACACGCGCCGACGCATCCTGGACATCGCCCGTCTGGCCTTCGCCCAACGAGGCTACGGTGCGGCCACCAACCGCAACCTCGGCACCGAGGCGGGCATCACTGCAGGGGCGATCTATCACTACTTCGGCTCGAAGTTGGACCTGTACATCGCCGTGCACGACGACGTGCAAGAGCGCGTGTACGCACGCTTCAACGAGGCGGTCAGCTTGCCGTCCACGTTCCGCGCCAAGCTCGAAGCCGTACTCGACGAGGCGCACGTCATGAACGACGAAGATCCAACGTTGGCGCAGTTCTTGGGCGCACTGCGCATCGACATGCGCCGTCACGACGAACTGCGGCAGGCGCTGCAGCCCAGCGCGCTGATGCGTCAGAGGTTCTTCGATCGCATCGTCGATGCGGGGCTCGAGACGGGCGAGATCGATCCTGCCGATCGAGACAAGGTCAGCGCCCTGTTGTTGACGTTGCTGATCGGGCTGACCGATGCCGTCTCGGGCGATCCGCTGCAACACAGTCAGGCAGTGGCAGGCATCAAGTCGCTCGTCGAAGGCAAGCTCGTTCACATCGTCGACTGAAAGGCTGAGACGTGCTTGCTGAGGTCACCCAGCTTCACCTTCATGCACATGTCGGGCCGCTGTGCTTCCTGAGGTCACCCAGCTTCACCTTCATGCACATGTCGGGCCGCTGTGCTTGCCGAGGTCACTCGCCTCACGCCGTCAGACGAGGGTCCAACCGCCGTCGACGACCATCGTGTGCCCGGTGACGTACGAGGCGGCCTCGCTGGCCAGAAACAGGACGGCATGGGCGATGTCCTCGGGTCTGCCCTTGCGGCCCAACGGGATGTTGTTGGATCGTTGCCGCATCATCGGCCCCATCAGGCCGGTGACCGACGACGCCGTGGGCCACAGCGGTGGCAGCGTGCCGTCGTGGATCTTGGTCAGCGTGGGCACCGGCACGTTGCCGGGGGCGACGCCGTTCACCCGGATGGCATGCGGAGCCAGGTCGACCGCCAATGACTTCGTCAGATGGATGACGGCGGCTTTTGCCGAGTCGTAGCCGGTGCCCAGACATGGCAGCAGGCCATCGACCGACGAGATGTTGATGATCGACCCCGAGCGGCCGGCGCGCACCATGGCCGTCGCCGCGGCCTTCGCGCAGTTGAACACTCCTGCCAGGTTCACATCGATCGAGCGCTGCCACGACTCGTGTGTCTGATCCAAGATGCTGCCGGCCTCGAGGTAGGTGCCGGCGTTGTTGACCAACAGGTCCAGTCCGTTGATGGCGTCGATCACTGCCGTGGTCTCGTCGGCATCGGTCACGTCCAGGTGCACGGCCGTGGCACCGATGTCGGCTGCTACACGTCGGGCGCCATCAACGTCGATGTCGCCGATCGTGACCGTGGCGCCGGCTGCCACCAGGACTCGGGCGATGCCCTCGCCGATGCCTGTGGCGCCGCCGGTGACCAATGCCGCGCGGCCAGTCACCAGAAACAATTGATCGATCGGTGGATTCACGACATCACCGTAGTCATCAGGTCTTTCTCGCCATGTATGGTGCCGCAAATGGGATCACAACCGGGGGGTCGGCACGTGGATCGAGAGGCCATCACGCGTCAGGTGTTCGCAGCGTGGAGCAGCGGCGATGCCGATGCACCGCAGCAGTTCTTCACGCCGGACGCCGTGTTGACCGACGTGGCCAGCGGCCGTTTCGAGGGCTGGCCGGCCATTCGCGACTTCTTCGCCAGCGGCCTCGAGAAGTGGTCGGATCTGCTGCTGGCACCCGACGAGATCTGGTCGAACGCGACGGGTGTGGCCGTGCACTACCGGATGAGTGCCACCGTGACCGACCCGGCCATGTACGGGCCAGAACTGGTCGGCAGGCGGTGGGAGGTCGACGTGATGAGCTACCTGCGATTCGATGGCGATCGTGTTTGCTTCGAGGCCGACCATCACGACCGTTCAGCCCGTCGGCGATCGCTGGGGCTGGAACAGTGGATGGGCGTCCCGCCTGTGATCGACCCGGTACACGCGGCCGGGTGAGCGTCGTGGCGCAGTACTCGCACCTCGAACACGCCAACGATCTGGAACCATCGGTCGGTCATCATCAGATGCTGCAGCACTGCCCGGTGCATCACGAGGTGACCCACGATCCGCCGTTCTTCGTCGTCAGTCGTCACGCCGATGTGATGGCGATGCTGACCCAGCCCGATCTGTGGAACAGCCGCGACGGATCGGGGGTCTTCTACCAACCCGGTGGGGTGCTGGGGTCGGCCGACGGCGAGACCCACCGTCGTCAGCGCAAGGTGTTGCAGGATGGATTCAGGCCCACGGCCATCGACTCGTTGGCGCCACGCGTCGATCGCATCGGCATCGAACTGTGGGATGACGCGTTCGGTGCCGATCGAGGAGAGGGCGACTTCGTGCGGCTGTTCGCGTTTCCGTTCCCGGCCATCGTCATCGCCGAACTGCTGGGCGTGCCGGTGGACCGACGTCATCAGTTCGGCCAATGGTCCGATGACATCGTCAACGGTCTGGGCGGTGGCGACCTGGCACTGGTCGAGGTGGCGAACGCAGGCATCTTCGCGCTCGTCGATGAGTTGGTCGAGCATCGCAAGGCCTTGGCCGACGCCGGCGAGACCGTGCCCGACGATCTCATCACGGTGCTGACATCGGCCGAGCTCGCGGGCACGCTGTCGCACGGCGAAGTTCGCCGCCTGTGCCAGCAGCTCTTGGTCGCCGGTCACGAGACCACGGCCAGCTTGATCGGTCTGATGCTGTATCGGCTGATCCAGCGTCCGCAGCTGGCCGACAGGCTGCGCGCCCAGCCGCATCTCATCCCACAGGCCGTGGAAGAGTTCCTGCGCTACGACTCGCCCGTCCAAGGGTTGTTCCGCACCAATGCCGGTGAGTGTCCGCTGGGCACCGCCACCGTTCCCGAACGCACGAAGGTGCTGGCGCTGTTCGCCGCGGCCAATCGAGATCCCGAGGTGTGGGACGATCCTGACGACATCGATCTGGATCGCATGGCACCTGGCTCGCGTCCGCACATTGCATTCGGATGGGGAGTGCACCACTGCATCGGTGCACCACTGGCCCGACGCGAAGCGCAGCTGGCATTGCAACTGATGATCGAACGGTTCGCATCCGTCGAGCTGGTGGGCGACGTGGCAGTGAACCAGCCGTTCATCCTGCGCGGGTTGACCACCATGCCGATCCGATGGACGCGGCGATGAACGCGCGATCCGCAGCAGCCGATCGAGTGGCCATCGTCACCGGTTCGGCGTCAGGAATCGGTCGGGCGGCCGTCGAGCTGCTGATCGCCGATGGAACGTCGGTGGTTGCCGTAGATCTGGACCCCACCGCGCTGGAGTGGGCCCGCGGCGACGATCGAGTCGCAGTGGTGGTCGGTGATGTCACCTCGGCCGAACTGAACGCGGCCGCAGTCCAGACGGCGCTGCAGCGTTTCGGTCGCCTGGACGTGACCGTGCTGAACGCGGGCGTGCCGTCGGGAGGCGACCTGCTGGACATGCCGATCGAGCGGTTCGATCGATCGATCGACGTGAACTTGCGCGCGGTGCTGCTGGGCATCCGGGCCGCGGTGCCGGCGATGCGAGCCACAGGTGGCGGGCGGATCGTGGTGACGGCATCGACGTCGGGTCTGGCGGGCGATCCGTACATGTGGGCGTACAACGCTGCCAAGGGCGGGGTGATCAACCTGGTCCGCGCTGCGGCCATCGACCTTGCCGCGGACGACATCACGGTGAACGCCGTCTGCCCCGGCCCCACCGAGACCGGCATGACGGCCGCGATCATGGCTGCCCCCGAGCGGTATGAACAGTTGCGTCTCGCCATCCCCGCGCAACGCTGGGGTCGCCCCCAGGAAGTCGCTGCGGTCATCGCGTTCCTGGCGTCGCCGGCGGCCAGCTTCGTCACCGGCACCGCCATTCCGGTGGACGGTGGCATCACCGCCAGCACCGGACAGTTCCGTCCCCGACCAAGATCAGACGAAGGAGCCACACCATGAGCGAAGCCCAAGACTCTGCTGCCCAGGACTCTGCTGCCCAGGACTATGAGGACGTCACTGTCTATGGCCTCGACGACGACGTCGAAGAACATCTGTTGGTCGCGCACAACGAGTGCACGTTCATCTGGTCGAACAAAGAGGGCTGGCCGGTCGGGGTGATCATGTCGTACATCTGGCGCAACGGCAGCTTCTGGCTGACGGCCTCCAGTCAGCGGGCGCGGATCAGTGCCGTGCGGCGCGACCCGCGGGTGTGCATCGTGGTCACCTCCACCGGCTCGCCGTTGCCGCGCAACAAGACCGTCACCTGGAAGGGCACGTGCGCTCTGCACGACGGCCGCGACGTGAAGGACTGGTTCTACCCTGAGTTCGCCACCGCGCTGATGGGCGACGGAGCCAGGCGTGATGGCTTCGTCGAGTTCCTGGACTCGCCGCGACGAGTGGTGCTCGAGGTCACGCCCACGCAGCGCATCGGCTACGACGGCGCCAAGATGGGCAAAGCGACGGCTGAATGGATGGCCAGTCGCCCGGGCTGATCGCAGGGCCGATGACGCGCTCATGACAGGCTGATCGCCCACTGTTGCTCGCAGAATCGTTCAGCGACGTTCAGCGACGTTCAGCGACGAAGCGGCCATTCCGGTCCGCAAGTGCGTTGTGTGGAACCGATTGGCGGACCGGAATCCAGAGTGGCGATGGGATCGTCCTGCCATTCCTTTGGCCGACGCGACCCGAGCCTCGCGGAAGATCAGTGGATTGCGCCGGTCGTGCAGGGACTGCGTCGCGCCAGGGCGTGCGGATG
>JANNFQ010000109.1:0-14173 GCA_031380045.1 Acidimicrobiaceae bacterium | reverse complement strand
CGCCGCCGGGAATCCGCCACGGGTGGCCAGGGTGACGTAGTCACGTAGATCGGGTCGAACGGCAGGAAGGCTGAACGCCGCGCTGGAACGCATCGCGATTTTGTCCAGCATTGATGGCCCGGCAAGCGAGGCGCCGCCGATGACCTCTCGTTGGGTCATCCCGTACATCCGGACACGCATGAGCCGTCCGGTGCCGGGCCACACCTTGTTCTCGAGGTCTGAGCGGACGCTGCCTGTGAGGATGAAGCGGCCTGGCCTTGGGTCGTCATCGACGGATCGCTTCACGGCGGCGTCCGGGTCGGCGTGGAAACCTGCGGCCTGACCCGGCTGGTCGAGCCGCACTAGCAGCTGCCTGCAGATTCCCGGTTTGGACCGATGTTTGTTCCCAATTTGGACCAGTGTTGATTCCGTGTCGGGACCAGTGCCAGCCACCTGTGCACGAGATGGGGAATATCAGTGTGCGAATCGCTACAGGTCGATGGCGACGGCTCGGTCGAAGCGGGCGTAGGGGGTCCACAGCGTGCGTGCCCCACCCTCGACCAATGCCTGCGACAGGCCGCGACCCGCGTCGTGCCATCCGCCGCCGGCGCGATGACCGAACTCGCGCCAGTGGGCATTGGTGATGGCTGCGGCCGCCAGGCTGACCTGGCTGCACTCGCGCTCGATGAGCAGATCGTTGCCCGCAGTGGGGTTGCCGACCATCAGGCCCTCGAGGTCGTACCAGCGATAGTTGGGTATGTCCCAACCGGCGTGCAGCACCACGTCGTTTCGATCGGCGATCAGCGCGCCCACCAAGCCCGCCCCCGTCGAGGTGGCCAGACCCACGAGAGCGCCGAGCCAATCGGGTGTCAGGTCGTCGCGTGGCACCAGGCCCGGCGCGACGACCACCACGACGTCGGCGGGATACAGGACGACAGCACGGTCGATGGCGTTGGCGATGGACCAGCTGCCACCGACGGTGGCCACGTGCCAGTCGGGTGTCAGCTCGTGCTCGAGCAACGCGTCGAGCTCGGCACCCAACGTCTCGGGACGACTGACCACCAGGCGCACGTCGAGACCGTCATCGGGTTCGGCGTCCGCGCATGAACGGGCACGCAGCGCATTGGCTGACAGCGCGCGCAGCGTTGGCGCGGCGGCGAGCCGGAACGGTCGGTTGGCGACCTCGTCCAAGCGAGTCGGCACGACCACCGTGACCGATGTGCGCGTTGTGCGGTGGCGAACCACCCGGTAGGTGCCAGCGAGCGGGCCGTGCTGCACCGTCGCCTGAATGCCCAACCGATCGCATTGCTCTTGCACTGCGCGCCGGCCGTTCTCGACCGCACGCGTCAGGCTGGTGCTGTCGCGCGACACCGAGCTGGAGATGCTGCGCCAGTGATAGGTCATGGTGGGCAGGTGCAGCACGCGGCGGCCATGCGCGGCGATGTGTTCGGTGACGCGCAGCATGAGATCGTGATCTTGCGACCCGTCGAAACCCGTGCGGAACCGACCGACCCCGTCCACCACCGTGCGACGAAGCACCGAGAGGTGACACGTGTACATGGATGCTCGGAAGCGTTCGGGCGACCAGTCGGGCTTCAAGAAGTGCACCGACTCGCGGCCGTCGACCAACACGTGGGTCTCGTCGGTGTACAGGTAATCCACGTCGGCCCCGACGGCACCATCCAGCGCGGCCACCACGGTCGCCAGCGCAGTGGGTACCAGCGCGTCGTCGTGGTCCAACAGTGCGATGAAGTCGCCATCGGCCAGGTCGAGCGCATCGTTCGTTGCTGCCACGATGCCGCCGTTCTGGGCGCGCCGGTGCAGCACGACGCGGTCGTCACGCGCAGCCAGGACTCGCAAGGCTTCGAGCACTTCGGGCCGTGTCGAGCAGTCGTCCACCAGGCACCATTGCCAGTGCGGGTACGTCTGACCGAGGACCGATTCGGCGCAGGCCAGGAAGGCACCCAGCGGCGGATCGAACACTGGCGTGATGATGGAGAGCCGAGTGGGGATGACCCGTGAGGCTAATCGGCCGCTGGTACCGTGCCACCCGTGCCCCGCCGTGTTTTCGTGAGCGACCACGGCAACGTGTACATGCGAGAGATCGCCGAACATCTGGTCGAAGCGCTCACGATCGGCGGCGCCGAAACGGTGTTGGTGACCGATGAACTACCGGCCGAATTGCCGGTCGGCGCCGACCCGCTGGACCAACTGGTGATTGCACCGCACGAGTTCTTCCCGCTGTTCCAGTGCTCGGACGCCGATCGCGATCGCGCTGCGAAACACTCGGTGTGCATCAACACCGAACAGGCGGGCACACCGTTCTTCGATCTGGCGATGCAGTACGCGGGCGTGGGTCCGGTGGCGTTCGACATCAACGCGTTCTCGCTCGATGCCGTTCGTCGCACCGGGCTGCCGGCCGTACACCTGCCGCTGGGCCACGTGCCGTCGATGGACCATTGGCACGGTGACTCTCGCGCTCGATCGATCGACATCGGGTTCATGGCCGGCCGCACGCCGCGTCGCGAGCTGTTCATCGCCGGCGCCGCCGGGCAGTTGTGGGAGTGGCGCACCGACCTCCGGTTCTTCAGCTGGCATCGCCCGGTGGGCGTCCATCAACCGTCGTTCACGAGCGGTTCGGCCAAGTACCAAGCGTTGGCCGATACGCGCATCCTGCTGAACGTCCACCGCGGCGACGCCCCGTACTTCGAATGGGCGCGCATGGTCGAGGCCGTTGCCAATGGTTGTGTGGTCGCTTCGGAAACGTCGGCCGGCATCGCCCCGTTCGTCGCCGGCGAGCACATGCTGATGGCGCCGCTGGACGACCTGGCCGAACAGGCCGTGGCACTCGCGTTCGACGAGCCGCGACGCGCGCGCATGGCCCAGTGTGCGCACGAACTGTTGGTGCGCGAGATGGATCAATCGGTGCTGGTCCAACGTGCACTGGCCGAGGCCCGTCGCGTGATGGCGGCCGGCGACAAGTCGGTTGGCGCGCGCCTCGCTCGTCGGCTGCCGCGCCGCCTTCCCGCGCGGCGAGCCTCGCCGTCGACTGCCCAACCGGCGATGACCGCTGATCGGCAGATGTTGGTCAGGACGGCCAAGGACCTGAAAGAGGCGTACCTGGCGCAAGTGGCTGCGGTGCAGTCCATCGAGCGCTCACTTGCCATCGCCCGCTTCGGCGATGCCAACCACACCGAGTCGTTCACGTCGCCCGCCTACGCCCAGACGCAACCCGATGTGTCTGTGGTGGTGCCGCTGCACAACCAGGGCGCGTTCGTCGGTGAGGCCATCGACTCCGTAGTCGCCTGTTCGGGTGCCGACCATCCGTCGGTCGAGCTGATCATCGTGGACGACCACTCGACCGACGACTCGCTGGCGCGGGCCCGGCAGTTGTTGGCGGAGCGCGAGTGGCTGCCGTGGATGCTGGTCGGTCGAGCTGCCAACGGCGGACCGGCGGTTGCGCGCAACACGGGATTCGCGCGGGCGCGGGCGCCATATGTGTTTGCTCTGGATGCCGACAACGTTCTGTATCCGAACGGTCTGCGGGTGTTGGCCGAACGACTGGATGCCTCGCCGGACACCACGATTGCCGCGTACGGCTTGCTGGAACGCTTCGACGAAACCGGCGCGCTGGGGCTGACCAGTCATCTGCCGTGGGATACCGAACTGCTGGTCACCGATGGCTACATCGACACCATGGCGCTGTTCAGGCGGCAGGCGTGGAGCGATCTCGGCGGCTTCTTCGAACCTATCGGCGTCGGTGGATGGGAGGGCTACGACCTGTGGTTGTCGGCCGCCGAGCGTGGCTGGCAGGCAGACCTGGTGACCCAGGTGGTCGGCAGGTACCGTGAGCATCCGGGTGCGATGAGCGCCATCAGCGACATCGACCTGGCGACCAACTTCGTCGCCCTCCGAGAACGACATCCGAGGCTCGCATGGCCAAGCTGAACAAGGACGCCGGCGACAATGAGCGCCCCGTCGATCACCTCGTCGAGCGGCAGCTGCGCGCCCGCGTCGCCGAACTGGAGGCGTTGCTGGAGGCGCGCACGCAGACCATCGTGGGCATGGGAGCGCGGTTGGCCGAGATGCAGGGCGACGCGCCACCTGCGCTGGTGGAACGCGTGCGCGTGGCCGAGGACCAGTTGCAGCAGCTGCGTGGCACCAAGGTCATTCGCTACAGCGCCGTGCCGCGTCGCCTGTACGGCCGCATCAGGCGGTTCCTGCGTGGATGAGCCGGTGACCCCCGCGGCCGGCGCCGAGCTGATCGCCGAGCTGGAGCTGTCGTTGGCTGCCGGCCGCCTGCAACAGGCACTGCTTCGCGAGACGCTGACCAGGGCGGCCGGGTACCTCGACCGACACTCAGACGGATGATTCCATAGGCTTGCCTTCAAGCGCCGGGCATGGGGTGCCGATCCAGTAGTGGGTCGAACTGTCGGAGGATGCCCGTGCGAGTACGTGAAGTTGTTGTCGGAACGCTGTTGCTGTCGATGTTCTCGGTGCCCCAGGTGTGGCCGCTGCCGCACGTCTCTGCGGCGCCCATCGTGACGCCACCGGCAGCGCTGTCGACCACCGGTGACTACGCGACCGACACGTTCTCTGACCCGTGGGACTTCTCGAACGACGAGGATGTGCCGCCGCTGATGTTGGTCGGCACCGAGAACAGCATGGGCATCAGCCGCAGCGCCGACGGCATTCTGACGATCGACTCGGTGAACATCTCGATGATCAAGTTGGTCCGCACGTGGGGTCTTGTGTTGCCGTGGGGTCGCGATGCGCTGGCGCATCCGGTGGATGCCGCTCAGTATCAGCGCCTGTCGTTCCGGATGGATGTCAGCGCGAACTTGGGAATGGGCGTGCGCTATGTGGCGGCGTCAGGTGCGGAAGGGATCATCCCGTTCAACCCGACCGTCGGATGGCAGAACTACACCATCGACCTGACGGACAGCAGCAAGAACATCCCGTCGCACCCTGGGCCGTGGAGCGGACAGATCGTGCGCCTCGACCTCGTGCGGTACGGCGATACCAAGGGCGGCAACAGCCGTGTGAACATCAGCCTGGATTGGGCTCGGTTGCATCGCGCCAACGCCTCGGTCACGCCACCGGTCAACCTGCCGATCCCACAGGTGATCACGCCGAACGAGGAAGGCGGCGACGACTACGCGACCGTCAACGGCAACCCGTGGGACTTCGCCGGCCCCGACGACGTCGCGACCATGGGCGACATCAACTACGTCACGTTCGACGGGACCGACATGATCGGCAACACCTACGCCAATGACAGCTTCGTCGAACTGCCGTTGCGCGGCGAGACCAATCCTGATCGCTATCACCGCGCCACCGTCGACGTCTGCTACGGCGGCAACATGGGTTTGACCGACACTGCCGGCGGCGGTATGAACGCCCGGTTCGCATGGCTGACGCACGGTGGGCCGAGGTGGAGCGAGACGCAGGACATCGTGATCCATCCGGGCTGCAACCGGATGACCATCGACCTGGCGACCGACCCGGCCGCCGCAGTGAACGACGAGAACACCGTCTACAAGAGTGGTTGGCGCGGCCAACGCTTCTACCACTTGCGCTTCGACCTGAACGAGGATCGCGGCAACCGCGACTTCAGACTGCGCGAGATCAAGCTGGCCGATGACGCGGCCTTCAGCACCACCTACCCGATCACCTTCCGCGACAACGCCACGGCCCCTGGCACCACGGCCGACATCTACGTCTCGACCACGCAGGGCAACTTCCAGGAAACTCAGATTGCCCGGAGCGTGGCTGTTGCCGGGGGCGCGAACACCTTTACGTGGAACGGCACAAATCTCGCAGGAGCGGCGATGCCGAACGCCACCTATTGGGTGTCTGTCGTCATGAAGAACACCGCAGGCACCGGGGCCGCACAAGCCACCGGCCCGTTGCGGTTGGAACGGCCGGTAGCCCCCACGCCCAGCTACTTCGTGCCGTTGACACCGGCGCGGTTGCTGGACACGCGCACCGGCGAGGGCGGCAACCTGGCGCCCCTGGATCAGCAGGTGTTCACGGAACTTCCTGTGACCGGCGTCGGCGGCGTACCGAAGACCGGCGTCACAGCTGTGGTGATGAACATCACCGCCGACTCGCCGTCAGAGGCCGGGTTCATCACGGCCTGGCCGTCGGGTGAAGCCCGACCTCTGGTGTCGAACCTGAACTTCGTCGCCGGCCAAACGGTGCCGAACCTGGCCACGGTGAAGATCGGGGCCAACGGTCGCGTCAACCTGTTCAACTCGACCGGATCCACCAGCGTCGTCGCCGACGTGGTGGGCTACTACACCACCCAGCAACCGACCGCCGGCGGCAAGTTCACCTCACTGACACCGTCGCGCGTGCTGGACACCAGATCGGGCGTCGGTCGTGGAGGCGTGGTTGGTGCGGTTCCGGGCGGCCAGGCCATCGATGTGGACGTGACCGGAGTGGGCGGTGTGCCAGAGACGGGCGTGACCGCCGTAGCGCTGAACGTCACCGTCGACCAACCGACCGGGCCTGGCTACATCACCACGTGGCCTACCGGCGAGCCGCGTCCGAATGCATCGACCCACAACTTCACGCAAGGGTTGACGGTGGCAAACTTGGTTCTGGCCAAGGTGGGCGCCGACGGTCGTGTCTCCATGTTCAACTCGTTCGGCCAGACGCATCTGGTCGCCGATGTCATCGGCTACTTCTCGGCGCAAGGTGGTGCGTTCATGCCGGTGGCACCGAAGCGACTGGTCGACACGCGCGACGGCACAGGGACGCCGCAGGGTCAGGTGGGCCAGGGAGGCGCGATCAGCGTGCCACTGGCCAACGGCTCGCCGGTTCCCGCAGGCGCGAAGGCTGTGGTGGTCAACGTGACAGCGGCGGACAGCTCGCTGCCGTCGTACGCCACGGCGTGGCCGACCGGCGTGGGGCGGCCGACCGCTTCGACCATGAATCCTCGGCCCGGCGTGCCGGTGCCGAATCAGGCGTACCTGAAGCTGGGCACCGACGGTCAGTTGGACGTCTTCAACAACACGGGCAGTACCGACGTCATCGTCGACGTGTTCGGCTACTTCGTCTGACGCCCGGGCCGACAATCGCGCCGACGACCATCAGGTGTGTCAGCAGCCAGGCACGAGGGCCCATCAGGGTCGTCGAGTCGCTGGCATGGCGCAACCACCACGAACCATGGGTACCGACCGCGTAGCGGCGCACAGTGGCCCAATACGTGACCACCTCGACCAGCGCCGTGCCGATCATTGCGGCCACGAGGGCGGCAGGGGGACATGTCCCCCCGGCGGCCGCCCCGTCGACAGCAGAGCGAGACCGCCGTGAACGCGACGACGTCAGCACCGCCGTGACGCCCACCAGAATCGGCAGGCTGTAGCGGCCTTGCCAGATCGGGCCGACCTGACCGGCTAGCGCAACCTCGAACACCACGGGGGTCATCACCAGGATGGCCGCCCACGCGCAAGCAGACCAGACCGCCCGACCCAGGCGCCAGGGGCGATCGGTCGGCACGAACACGAGCACCAGCACGACCACGATGCCCAGCCAACTCAACGAGGCAACGACCGGGGTCCGGTACTCCAGCCAGCCCAACGAGCCGACGGCCTCGACCGCGGTGGTGGGCAACGATGTGACGACGTCGGTCACGTTGTGCCACAACGATTGGTCGACAGCAGTTCGGGGATCGTCGACCTGCATGCCGACCGCCGTGTTCCACACCGTGCCCGCCAGAACAGCGATCGCAGGGGCGGCCGCGATCAGCCATCGGCGGGGGCCGGGTCGGCATCGCAGCTCGACCACCAGCACCATGGCCAGCAGCGCCACGACGGCGATGGGGCGGATCGCGATGGCGATGGCGGCGGGCCCGCCGATCCACCAGGCGTCGCGCCGGGACAGCGAGGCGGCCTCGATGGCTCGCATCACCCCGACCCATCCCAGCAGCGCCAGCGCAATCTCGAGCGAGTTCGGGTTCATCACGCCGAACAGGAACCACGTGGCCGGTGTGATCGCGGCAACGACCAGTGCCATGCCGGCGGGTCGATGCCGCATGCGAGTCAGTGCAAGTGCAACAACTGCCGCGTGCAACAGCGCCGCGACCAGCCGATACCACGCGCTGTCGGCCGGGTCGCCGACCAATCGCACGACCGCGCCCACGAACAGGTGGTACAACGGCGGCGTCAGCCCGGCCGAGGTGCCGACGCGCACCATGTCGTTGCCGGCGGAGGTGCCCGGCGCAGGGTTGGCCGCAGCGCACCGCGATGTCAGTAGCGGATCGTGCCGGTAGCACGCGGGGTCGCCGCTGGCCAATGCAGCCGGCACTGATACGAACCGAAAGCCAGGCGGCAACGGGTCGGCCGGGTCGCCCAACACATCGCCATGCGCGGCCGCATATGCGCGCAGCACGTGCGCCGGTTCGTCGGGGCCGCCGTATCGGCCGATTCCGCACGACCACGTGACCAACAGCGCCGCCACCAGCGCAAAGCGGATCAGGAACGCGCGCAACGTAGAGCGCATCACGAGCTACCCATCAAGAGACGCTGGGCCGGCCGATGACGATGGTCTCGTTGTGGGTGAACAACCGCCCGACGAACCGCGGGAACGGGAACGACAGGTGGCGCTCGACGCGGACTGCCGCGTCCTGCAAGACGCTGCCGATCAGTCCACGCGGCATGAACGTGACGTGGGTGGCATCGGACCGTTGCCCGCGTTCTTGTGGGCAGATCACCACGACGCGCCCGGTCGGCCGGAGGAAGCACAGGTACTGCTGAACCAAGGCGGTGGCCTCGGCCGGCGTCATGTGTTCCAGCACGTGTGCGAACAACAGCGAATCGAAGCTCGCCGGAACGGCATCCACCGACGACGCGAAGTCGGCCGTGACGTACGCAACCAACCCCAGCGATCGAGCTGCGGCCACCGACGCCGGGTTGTGGTCCACACCGACGCCATTGCCGTCGAGATGGGCGAGGTTGCGGCCGACACCGCAGCCGATGTCCAGCACGCGGCCCATGCCCAGCCGTCGGATGTTCCATCGGTACGGACGTTGCGGATCGGCCCAACGTCGCCAGCCACGTCGAGGTTGAGTGGCCGCGGCCAGCCGCCGGGTGTACTCGGGACCGGTGGTGTCACCCACGTCACCTGCGTCACCCACGTCGCCCGTCTCGCTCATGGCAGCGGCCGGTCCTGCTTGTCACGGCGAGCCGCCTTCGCCGAGCGCTTCCACTCGCGGACGACCGCCAGCGTCTCGGGGGAGTGGATGTCGGCGACGCTACGGGGCGTCGGGTCGCCGAACACGCCCGCGGCCTGCTGCCATCCCGCCGGTTGCACACCCATGCGCTTGCCGAGGATGGCGATGAAGATGCGTGCCTTCTCGTCGCCGTACCCGGGCAGCGAACGCAACCGCGCATACAGCTGGTCGCCAGTTTTGGCATCACGCCACACGGCGTCGGCGGTGCCGTCGAAATCGGCCGTCAGCACCGTGCACAGATCGTGCACCCGCCGACCCATCGCCGCGGGGAAGCGATGGATCGCTGGCTTGCTGCAACACACCTGGACGAACTCGTCGCGGTCCATGGCGGCGATGGAGCGCGCATCGAGGTGGCCGAGCCGCTTCTGCAGCGTGGACGGCCCGGTGAACGCCCACTCCATGGGCACCTGCTGGTCCAACAGCATGCCGATCAACAGTGCGGTGCCGTCGGTGTTCAGCAACTGATCGGCCGCGGTATCACCCGTGATGTACAACGTTCCGGCCACGCGGCAACGCTAGCTGTGGCGACACGGTCAGAACCCGTACAGCCGGAACCCGTACGCTGCGAGCCGTGATCGCCGCAGTCGTCCTGACCTACGACGCCCGCGACGGCATGCTGGTGGCGTGCCTGGCCGCCCTGGCTCAGCATGGCTCGCCCGATCTGAATGTCATCGTGGTCGACAACGGCACGGCCAGCCGAGCGTTGCCGGACGATGTGCGCGCAGGGGTGGCAGTGATCGAGACGGGTCGAAACCTGGGGTATGCCGGCGGCATGAACGCCGGCATCGATCGCGCGTTGGCCGACGGGGCCACAGCCGTCATCGTGCTGAACGACGACGTCGTCGTGCAGCAGGGTTGGTT
Source organism: Acidimicrobiaceae bacterium (assembly GCA_031380045.1). Lineage (GTDB taxonomy): Bacteria > Actinomycetota > Acidimicrobiia > Acidimicrobiales > Ilumatobacteraceae > VFMC01. The sequence continues at coordinate 4,095 of JANNFQ010000109.1, read as the reverse complement.
GCCGCCGCTGATCGCCGAACTGGCCCGTGACGCGACCATCGGTGCGGTCCAGCCGAAGCTGGTGTACCCGGGCACGCCTCGGCTCATCAACAGCCTGGGCGTCCGGCTGGGCCGCGACGGCGCTGGAACCGATGTGGGCATGGGCGACGCCGACGATCCCCGCCAGATCGCGTCGCACGACATCGAGTTGTTCACCGGTGGCGCAGTGATGCTGCGTCGCGAGTTCATCGAGCAGGTCGGCCGTTTCGACCCCCGCTACTTCCTCTACTACGAGGACGTCGATCTAGGGTTGCGTGGCCGTCGCCTGGGCTGGACCTATCGATGCGTGCCCGCCAGTTGCGTGGTGCACGAAGGTGGAGCGACCGCGTCGAAAGTCGGCGACCGCACCGCCTACCTCCGCGAGCGGAACCGATTGTGGATCCTGCTGCGCTACCGGCCCGGCGGCGACATCGCCCGCGGGCTGTGGCTGTCGGTGCGTCGCGTCCGGTGGGCGCCGCGACTGCTGCACCTGCGCGCGCTGGCCGCCGGGCTGGGCGCTGCGCCCCGCCTGTTGCTGGCCCGTCGTCGCGATCGTTAAACGTCGTTTCGGATCATCTTCATCTCAAGACTTCGTCTAACCGACCGCAAAAGGTGGGCGGAATGTCTATTGCCCTCAAGTGGTGCAGCTCCCAGTCCCGATACCTGCTTGACAAGGTAAATACACCACGGAGCGGGATTGATGATGAAAGTTCGGACGACAATCCAGGGACTGATCGCAGGCGTCCTCGCCCTCGGTCTGACCATCCCAGTGACGAGCTCGGCCGCAGAGCCGCAGCCCGCATTCATCGCCATCGACGCCGATTGGTTGACCACCGTCAACTACTTCCGTGAGATGTCGGGACAGTCGTCGGTCACTGAAGATCCAGCCATGTCGGCCGGCGCCTACCAGCACTCGTGCTACATGCTGAACAACGGCATCGCCCACGACGAGATCCCCGGGAAGCCCGGATACACAGTCGAAGGCGACGCCGCCGGCAACAACGGCAACGTGGCCGTGTCGAGCGCCTTCGGCGCACCCGCTCGCAGCCACCTCGAGCTGTGGATGACCGGGCCCTTCCACGCGATCGGCGTGCTGCGCCCCAACCTGCAAACGGTCGGCTTCGGCAAGTGCGACAGCCAGACGACCTCGCCGTGGCGATCGGGTGCAACGTTGGACGTGTTGCGTGGCCTGGGCGCCAAGGCGCCGCGGACCCAGCCGGTTCTGTTCCCCGGCAACGGCAGCACCACCAGCCTGAACCGGTTCGTGGTCGAGTCGCCCGATCCGCTGGGCTTCTGCGGCTGGACCGGCAGCGCCGGCCTGCCCCTGATCGCGATGATGCCAGAGCCCGTGACCGGCGCTGTCAGCGCCAGCATCAGCGGCCCCAACGGTGCGCTCGACACCTGTGCGCTGTCGCCACTGAACACCAGCGGCGTGGCCCAGCAGATCCTGCAGGGTGACAACGCGGTCATCGCCATCCCCCGGGCCCCGTTGGATCCGGGCACGTACACCGCGACCGTCACCACCCAGGCTCGCACGGTCTCGTGGACCTTCACCGTCGATCCTGCTGCCGCACTGGGCGCTGTGGCACCATCGCAGGCGCAGCCGTCGGGCCCCGCAGTGGCGTTCCGGCCGTTGGTCCCGGCCCGGGTCGTGGATACCCGAGCTGCGCTGGGCGCCACCACCTTGGCGGCCGGTGTCATGAAGCGAGTGCAGATCGCCGGATCTGGCGGCGTCCCTGCCGGCAGCGCGGCCATCAGCGCCAACTTCACCGTGGTGCAGCCGGCCTCGGCGGGCTATCTGACGGTGTGGAACTGCTCGGGTGATCGTCCGGTGGTTTCCACGTTGAACTTCATTGGAGGCGAGGTCGCTCCGAATGCTGCGACCGTTCCGCTGGATGCAACCGGCGGGCTGTGCGTGTACTCGAACGTCGGCGCCGATCTGGTCATCGATGTCAACGGGTTCTACGGCTCGGGCGGCGAGTCGCGGTTCACACCGGTCACCCCGGTGCGCCTGTTGGACACCCGTGTGACGGGCCAGCGCCTGGCCGACAGCACCACCGTGGAACTGCAAGTGGGCGGCGTCGGCAGTGTTCCCGCCAACGTGGATGCGGTGACCCTGAACGTGACCAGCGTGGATCCCTCGCTGGAGGGCTTCGTCACGGTGTATGCCTGTGGTGCAAATCGTCCTGCGGTATCCAACCTGAATCCCCGTCCGGGACGGGTGCGGCCAAACCTGGTCGTCACTCCGGTGTCGGCCGGCGGCAAGGTCTGCCTGTACTCGCTACAAGATGTGGATCTGGTCGTGGATGTGACCGGCTTCCTGAAGCAGGGAACCGGCAAGCGGTTCACCCCATCGGCCCCGTTCCGACTGATCGACACTCGCGAGCGCTCGCGGCCCGAACTGCAAGCAGGCACCGCCGGAGCCCCGATTCAGGCCGGTCAGACGGTAACGATCCAGATCGCCGGCGTGCGCGGCGTGCCGACCGGCATCCAGGCGGTGTCGATGAATCTGACGGTGACCGGAGCGACCCGGTCGGGCTACATCACGGCGTGGCCGTGCGGTGACCGACCGACCACGTCGACCGCCAACTACGAGCCTGGCGAGGCAGTGTCGAACGGTGCGCAACTGCCCCTGTCGGCCGCCGGCACCCTGTGCGTCTACTCGATGCAGAGCGCCCATGTGATCATCGACGTCAACGGTTGGTGGAGCTGACTCAGACCAGCTGAGTCAGACCAGATAGGGGTCGATCGCGTCGGGGTCGATGTCGTACTCGCCGATGGCCTTGTTGACGACATCGGCGTCGATCTGGCCGCGAGCAGCCATTGCCGACAGCACCGCGACCACCACGTGGCCCTCGTCGATCTCGAAGAACCGGCGCAGGGCCTCGCGGGTGTCCGAGCGACCCATGCCATCGGTGCCCAGCGGCGTGAACGTGCGATCGGGCAGCCACCGCGCGACCTGCTCGGGCACGATCTTCATGAAGTCGGTGACGGCCACGATAGGCCCCTGCGATTCGGCCAGCACCTCGGCAACCAGCGGTGTGCGTGGCTGTTGGGTGGGGTGCAGACGATTCCACCGTTCGACCCCCAGCGCGTTCGCGCGCAGCGCCGTGGAGGAGGTGGCCGACCACAGTTCGACACCGACGTCGTAGCGATCGTGCAGCGCGGCAGCGGCCGCCTGAGCGGCGCCGTAGGCCGAGCCGCTGAACAGCAACGTGGCTTGCCTGCCGGCGGCGGGTGCTGCGGCGTGGCGGTACAGGCCGCGCATGATGCCTTCGACCAGTTGCGGGTCGTCGGGTTGCGCGGGCATGGGGAAGTTCTCGTTGTAGAGCGCCAGGTAGTAGAAGACGTCGGGGTCGAGGCCGGTTTCGTGGCTGGTTTGGCCGTACATGCGCTGCAGGCCGGCCTGCACGATGACAGCGACCTCGTAGGCGAACGACGGGTCGTACGCCTGCACTGCCGGAATGGTGGATGCCAGGACCAACGAGTGACCGTCCTGGTGCTGTAGGCCCTCGCCCATGAGCGTGGTGCGCCCGGCGGTGGCGCCCAGCAGGAACCCCCGCGTGCGTGAGTCGGCCGCTTGCCAGATGAGGTCGCCGACGCGTTGGAAACCGAACATCGAGTAGAACGTGTAGAACGGCACCATCGGCAAACCGCGGGTGGCGTAGGCCGTGCCGGCGGCGATGAAGCTGGCCATGCTGCCCGCCTCGGTGATGCCTTCTTCCAGGATCTGGCCATCGGCGGCTTCGGCATACGACAGCAGCAGATCGTGGTCGACGGGCTCGTACTTCTGGCCCTGCGACGCGTAGATCTTCAGCTCGCGAAACAGCGAGTCCATGCCGAACGTGCGGGCCTCGTCGGGGATGATCGGCACCACGTGCTTGCCGAAGGTCTCGTCGCGCGCAAGGTTGCGCAGCAGGCGAGTGAAGCCCATGGTGGTGCTGACGGATTGGCTGCCAGAACCCTTGGCCAGCTCGGCGAACGACTCGGGCGACGGCAGCGGCAACGGCTTGCGCGGGTTGGGGTTGCGCTTGGGGATCGACCCACCCAGTTGCCGGCGGCGCTCCATCATGTACT
>JANNFQ010000041.1:0-9680 GCA_031380045.1 Acidimicrobiaceae bacterium | reverse complement strand
ACGCCGGCCTCGGCGGCGAGCGCCTTGGCGAGGTAGGTCTTGCCGGTACCGGGAGGGCCTTCGAACAGCACGCCACGGCGAGGCGTGCCGCCCATCTCGGCGGCGAAGGTCTCGTGCGCCAGGAACAGGTTCAGGGTGTCGATGGCTTCGCGGCGGGTGGCCTCGGCGCCGACCACGTCGGCCAGGCGCACGTTGGAGTCGCTGGGACGCAGCAGGACGTGCGGTGAGTGTCCGGCGCCCAGGAACGGGATGAGGATGAGGCACATCAGGGCCAGCAGCAGACCGATCGAGATGGCCATGGTGGGGTCATCGCCGATCAGGTTCGGCATGCCGAAGCCCACCGGGTTGCCTTGCAGCTCGCGAATCCAGATCCATGCCAAGGGCGCGCCCAGCACCACCAGCAGCCGGCGGAGGCGCCGCTGGCGCACTCGCTCGCGCTGTTCCGACGCGTCTACTTGCTGACCTCGGATCAGTGTCCCCTGTTGCAGCTGTTCGATGTCCACCCGTGCCTCCCGTATGCATGAGCTGGTGCGTTGTGTCACGCTGATCCGAAGGACATGGTTGTCGGCCGGGTCGTGGCATGCACCCTAGCACAGATCTCACGTAGAGTAGTAGTGTTTCACTGTGAGTGGTTGACGACCTACCGGTGGCGAGACGCCTTGATTCCTGCTTGACCTTGCTGCGCTAGGGCTGTGGGATGGCAGGAACCTCAGCACAGCGCGCTCAACGCGACCCACAGAGCCAACCGCGCCCTCTGGTCCACACCAGCGCCAGGTACACGCGCACAGCGCCACGCCAGGCCCGTTCAGCACGTTCGCTCGATCTGATCCTCGATGCTGCAGAGCGCCTGCTGCACGTCCGTGGGGTGGTGGAGACGTCGACCGTCGATGTCGCCGCTGATGCCGGTGTGTCGGTGGGGCGCCTGTACTACTGGTTCCCCGACAAGGACGCGGTGGTACAGGCCGTGCTGAATCGCGCCGCGTCGCGGTTGAGCGCGTTGTGGGTCGACATGATCATCGACGACGACAGCCTGTCGCTCACCGATCAGATCAGCGGGGTCTTGCCGGCGATCGGTCAGTTCTTCCGGCAACATCAGGGTTCGTTGGCCGTGTTGCAACGCGGCCCTGTCGACGGCAGCGACCCCGGCGGGCCGCTACGCGTGCTGTTCGTCGATCTGGTGGCCAAGACGATCGAGGTGCGGGTTGCCGGCCTCGCGCCTCGGGAGCGCGACCAGGCAGCAGATACCGTGGTGCGCATTGTGATCGCCATGCTGGTTCCGTACGTGCGCGCCGACCACGCGGACGCCAACCTGTATCTCGACGAGGCCGGCTCGGTGGTGTCGGCGTACCTGCAGCGTCGATATCCCGGGGCGCATGATCCGTTGTGGACCATCGCCGACGGCCCCATCCGCACGTCGCGTCGACCGCGCACCGCTGCGAAGGAATCCAGGCGGGTGCATCCAGTGCTGGCATCACCTGAATGACCGACTTGCTGTTCGTGTACGGCACGCTGTTGCCCGGGCAGCAGCGATGGACCCATCTGCAGCCCAATGTGGTCGACCAGGGCGTGGCGGTCAGCGTGAAGGGTGGGCTGTACGACACCGGCCACGGGTATCCGGCGGCAGTCTTCTGGGAGTTCAACACCGTGCACGGACGCGTCTTTCACCTGTTGCCCGAACGCGCCGAGCAGACGCTGATCGATCTGGATCATGTCGAGCGAACAGCAGACGCGTACTACGCGCGGGTGCGCGTCGACACCGATGCCGGGCAGGCGTGGGCGTACGAGTACGGCGGCCCCCTGTTGTTCCAGGCGATCAGCAGTGGCTCGTGGCTGGATCACGTCACTGCGCGGCAGCCACCGGCCGCCACCAGTTCCTGACTTCGGCGGATGGCGGTGACGCCGACGTATCGGCCGACGTCAGGGTTGGCTCGCGTCTTCTGACCTGCAGCGTCTGATCCGTCACGTGCCGCGGGCAATGGCGACCGACTCGGCCAGTGTCCTGATCGATCGTTCGTCGATGGGGCCGACCACCACGATGACTTCGTCGGCGCCTGCTTCGTGCAGTTCGGTGATGCCGGCGGCGATCTGCGTGGGTGATCCGTCCAACGGCGTCACGCCTTCCGCTGGCACTCGTTCGTCACTGGAGTGGTCGGTGATCACCAGCACACAGGCACTGCGCTCGATGGTCGACGGATCGCGGCCGACCGACTGGGCGATGTGGGTGACGGCGTCGTTGCGGCGGACGAAGCCTTCGGCGTTGTTGTCGAACTCGCTGAACCACGTGTTCCAGATGTTGGCCGTGGGCAACGTCAGCTCCAGCATTCGCCGGCCGTTGCTGCCGACCATGATCGGCACCGGCCGTCGCAGCGGTGGCATCAACACTGCGTCATCCACCTTCACGTGGTGACCCTGATACGTGACCCGGGCGCCGGTCACGAGCGGCTGGATGACCGAGTACGACTCGGCAAAGCGGTCTACCCGGCGATCGTACGGAATGCCGAACGCGTCGAACTCGGCACGGTTCCAACCCGCCCCGACGCCCAGCACGAAACGCCCACTGCTGATCTCGTCGATCGTGGCCGCCATCTTCGCCAGCACGGCCGGTGGGTGGAAGCCGACGCATGCCACCAACGGGCCCAGCACCACACGTTGGGTCGCGGCAGCCAGCGCGGCCAGCATGGTCCATGCCTCCCACGGGCCCCGCTCGACGCCACCGTCGCCCCGGTACAGCAGGTGATCGCCCAGCCAGATCGAATCGAATCCACTGTCTTCGGCTGCGACTGCCAGCGCCCGGTACTCGGGCCAACGCACGACTCGTTCGACCTCGGGAAGCTGGATGCCGATGCGCGCGGGGCGAGAATTCGAGATCGTCACGTGCGGGAACGTTAGTGGTACGAACGGCGGGCCTCCGCCGCTGACCGGCGGGCAAGGGGTGCGTTCAGGGTTTCGGATGTGCGAACAGGAAGTCGATGGCCTGCTGGGCGAAGGTCGGCGAGAGCGCTGGGATGTGTGCGCCGTTGTTGATGGTCCACAGCTCGACATCGATGCCTGCGGGGCAGTCGGTGAAGTGCGACACCGTGGTGTCGTCGCCTTCGATGTCGCCTTCCAGGTCGCGTCGCATCTCGAGTTGCACAGGCGACCGGCCACATCCGTCGTATTCGGCCCACGTCTGGACGGTCGTCGTGGCCGACGGATACGCCCCCACGAACTGACCGCCCTGGTAGCGGATGACCCCGTCGGCTGTGCCATGGACCTGCAGCACGCTGACCGGATGCGAGGGCGCGCACTCGGTCGCGTCGCTGTACGTGGCTCCGGCCAGGCTGACGATGGCAGCGATGGTGTCGGCGTGGTCGCAGGCCATTCGATATGCCATGAATCCTCCGTTGGAGTGGCCGACGATGTAGATGCGCTTGGGATCCACGTGGTACCTGGACTGAACCTGCGTGATCAGCGATGCCAGGTATGCCGAATCGTCGATGGGCGATCCGAAGAAGTTGCAACAGCCGTCGGTTGCGTTCCAGAAGCTGCTGCCCCAACTATCGGTGGTGCCCTGGGGATGTACGTACAGGAAGCCACGTTCGTCGGCCAGCGGTTCGAGCTGGAAGTACGCCTCTTGCACATCGTTGCTGACCGTGTATCCATGCAGCAGCAGGACCAGCGGAGCAGCTGTGGAACCGTCGTAGCCGGCCGGGACGTACACGTCGAACGGACGCGCTGCCGGTGAGTCGTTGCCGGTCGAGGTCGTCGGTTCCGATGTGGTCGTCGCCGGCGCTGGCGCCGATGTCGCTTTGGTAGCAGACGTGGCGGTCACCGTTGTGTGCGTCGCCGACGTGGAGCCGACCGACGACGACACAGGCGTGGACACGCTGTGGCTGTTTGCCTCGGAAGCGCACGCGCCCAGCAGCAGCGCAGTGAGCAGCAGACCTCGGGCACGCATCTGCGCCACCCTACGAGCGATCCCTCTGCTGCGGGTATTGGTGGTGGTCGCAACCACGAGCGCGACGTCGAACGCGAGGGTTATCGTCCCGGCGTGCAGTCTGCCGCGGCGATCTCACCGCTGATCATCACCGCCGACGACACCACGGGCGCGCTGGAATCGGCGGGCGCGGCCGCCGATGCCGGGTGGGACACCACGGTGGTCCCACACGCAGAGTTCGTGGCGCACGGACCTGTCGCCGGCGGTGAAGCGACGAACATGGCGTGCGTGGTGGATTTGCGTAGCCGTCACGCCACAGCCGACGAAGCCGCGGCGCGCCTGCGGTCAGTGCTGGCCGCCACCGTCGTGCGCGTCCACAAGATCGACTCGACCCTGCGTGGCAACTGGCCGGCCGAGGTCGCGTCGGCCACCGCCACAGGTCGGCGCGTGTTGATGGTGCCGTCGTATCCAGCGGCCGGCCGCATCTGTCAAGGCGGCGTGGTGACCGAACATGGGGTGCCGGTCGAGCGCACCCAGCACGCTGACGATCCGCGGGCGCCGGCACGAACCAGCCGACCCGCGAGAGCGCTGGATGGAGCCGACGAGTTGACCTCGCCGGGGGCCGTAGCGGAGTGGCTGCAGCACGGCGGTGAATGTGCAGTGGCCGACGCCGTTGATGATCGGCAGTTGCGCTTCGTGGTCGAATTGGCGTGCGCGCGCGACGACGTGCTGCTGGTGGGTACAGCCGCGGTGGTCGGTGCAGTTGCCGAGGTCCTGCGGACGCGGCGACCAGTGTGGTCGCCAACGCAGCCCATCGCCCGTCGCATCGTCGGGCCTGTGCTGGTCGTGTGCGGCAGCCTCCATCCGATCAGCCGCGCTCAGATCCGCTCGTTGATCCAGGCGGGTGCAGTGTCGGCAGGCGACGTGTTGCCAGGGTCGGCAGCGGCCGTCGTGGTGCTCGTTTCGTCGTCGCACCGGCGCAACGACCCAACGCAGGTCGCTGCGCAACTGGCTGCGACCGCATCTGGCCTGATCCGTTCGTTGCGCCCGAGCACCCTGGTACTGGTGGGTGGCGACACGGCCGAGGCGTTCATCGGTGTCCGCAGTGTGCACGTTGCCGGCAGTCTGGGCATCGGCGTGGCGATCGGCACCATCGACATCGACGGCGCCACGCTGACAGTGGTGGCGAAGCCAGGCGCGTTCGGTTCAACCAATACGCTGGTCGATCTGATGAGCGATGCACTGACCGACGGGCCGCGGCCATGACCACATCGGCCGGCCCCGATGCGCCGGCCACACGCGCCACGCCGATGGCGATCACCATGGGCGATGCGTCGGGTGTAGGACCAGAGATCGTGTTGCGGCGTGCCGCGGCCGGTGTGCTGGACGACGATGTGATCGTGTTTGGCGATGCGTCTGTGCTGCGCGCCGGTGCCGCCCTGCTGGATCTGCTGGTCGACGTCCACGTCATCAGCGATCCGGCCGACCGGCGATCAGGAGCGCTGAACGTCATCGATCTGGATCTGTTGAGCGCTGCCGAATTGACCCCCGGTGTGCTCAGCGCGGCGGCCGGCGCGGCCGCCCGAGCGTACGTGCTGGCGGCCACACATGCTGCGCTGAACGGCACCGTCGCCGGCCTGGTGACCATGCCGATGAACAAAGAAGCCACGCAGCTGACCGATCCGACCTTCGTCGGTCATACGGAGTTGATCGCCGCGGCGTGCGGCGTCAGCAACTACTCGATGATGCTGGCAGCGGGCGATCTGGCGGTGACGCATGTGAGTACGCACGTCTCGCTGCGCCATGCCATCGAACGAGTGACGGCCGAACGAGTCGGCGACGTGATCGCGCTGACCCATGCCACGCTGAGCGCCTTCGTCTCGCATCCGCGGATTGCGGTGTGCGGCCTGAACCCGCATGCGGGCGAGCACGGTCTGTTCGGCGACGAGGACGCACGCCACATTGCGCCGGCCATCGAGGCCGCCCGCGCGAGGGGCATCGACGCCAGCGGCCCACATCCCGCCGACACCGTTTTCCACCAGGCCGTGCACCGCAAGCGGTACGACGCGATCGTGTGCATGTATCACGATCAGGGTCATACGCCCATGAAGTTGCTGGCGTTCGAGAGCGGTGTCAACATCACCATCGGGTTGCCGATCGTGCGCACATCGGTCGATCACGGCACTGCGTTCGACATTGCGTGGCAGGGAGTCGCCTTCACCGAGTCGCTGCAGCACGCGCTGCAGTGGGCGCGCCGCCTGGCCCCAGGTGACTCAGCCCAGACGGCGGATGGGTGACTCGGGTTGATCGGCGGCGGTCAGCGTGATCTGGACGTCGGCCACGTAGCAACCCGCCGCGCTGACGATGGCCGGGTTGATGTCCAACGTCTCGATCTCGGGATGATCGGCGACCAGCAGACCGACACGCACGATGGCGTCCACCAGAGCCGCAGGATCGAACTGAGCGCTGGCCAGTGCCGCACCTGCTTTGGACGACTTGATCAGGTTGGCCGCGCCGGCTGCAGACACCGGCGCCAGGCGGCTGGACACGTCGCCGATTGCGTCGGCGTGCACCCCTCCCAAACCGATGCTGACGACCGGGCCCAGGCGGTCGTCGGTCGTGCACCTGATGCGCACGTCGACACCCGGGGGCACCATGCGCTGCACCAGCAATGACCGAGCGTCGTCGCCCAGCGCGGCGCGCATTGCTGCCCACGCATCGCGTACCGATGAGTCGTCATGCAGGTCCAGCGCAACACCGGCCTCGGCCGATCTGCCGGCACGGCGAATGGTGGACTTCAGGGCGATCGGATAGCCCACGATGTGAGCGGCCGAGACGACCTCGTCGGCCGTCGGATCGACCGACAGGATGGTGGCCGGAGCGGTGATGCCGTACTCGGCCAGCACCGCCAACACGTCGGCCGACCCGGCGCCCAGGTCGCCGCGCTGGACGGCGGCGTGCAAGATGGCCGACACCCGGTCGCGGTCGATGCCGGTGAGATGAGCATCGGGCGCAGTCTCGGCCTCGGTGTCCAACCAACGACGGTACGCGTACATGCGTCCCAACACAGCCGCAGCCGATTCGGGGAACGAGAACGACGGCACCGTCGAGCCCTCGCGCACGGGTCCGTCGTGGCGTCCCAGCATCACGGCCAAGACGGGTGTGGTCGACCCTGCTGCGGCGGCGTCGATGGCTGCAGCGGGCGGATGCGACGCGGCGATGGGCGGCGCGTGGATCACCAGGACTGCATCGACCTCGGGCGAATGGATCGCGGCAGCGACGGCGAGTCCGAAGTCGTCGTTGGTCGAACGCCAGTCGAGCGGAAGGGGAGCAGGGACCACCGTCAAGCCGGCGGCCTCCAGCGCTGCTGTGGCAAGAACACCCGGGCTGCGCGCGTTCGTGAGCACCGCGACCCGCGGCCCCAGTGGAACGGGCTGCGTGGCCAGCACCCGCGCGGTGTCCAGCATGGATCGTACGGTGGGCACCTCGATCAGCCCGGCCTGTTGATACAGCGCTCGCCCCGCCGAGCCGATCGCCGCGGTGCCGGTGCGGACAGCCACGATGGGTCGTTTGCGACCCACGCGACGGGCGATGCGGGCGAACTTGCGCGGGTTGCCGAAGGTCTCGGTGTACATGGCGATGACCCTGGTGTTCTCGTCGTCCTCCCAGAACTGCAGCAGGTCGTTGCCCGAGATGTCGGACTTGTCGCCCAACGACACGAACCACGACAGTCCGATCGACATCTGCGCGGCAAGTTGCAACATCGATGCGCCCAACGAACCCGACTGCAGCGAGACAGCGACGCCGCCCGGTGGAAGATCGACTGGCACGAGCGCAGCGTGCACCTGGGCGGCCCCGGGAATCTGACCGGTCGCGATGCCCATGCTGGCCGGCCCGATCAACCGCAGGCCGTTGCGGCGGGCGTGGGCAACCAGCGCAGCGATGTCCACATCGGTGCCGTCGATGGCCGTCACGATCACTGCGCCCCGCACCCGTTTGGTGATGCACTGCTGGATCACGTCGGGCAGGGTGTGCGCCGGGGTGGCGATGACAGCCAGCCACACGTCGTCCTCGATGTCCAGCACCGATGCGTACGCGGGGCGCCCGCCGATGGTGTCGTGGTGCGCGTTCACAGCGAAAACCGGCAGCGTGCCCGCCGAGACGCGATGCCACAGTTCGTGGCCGATCGACCCCAGCACGTCGGACGCGCCGATCACTGCGATCGACCGGGGTAACAGCAGCCGAGCCACCGCTCGACTGTCGGCCCGGTGCTCGCGGTCTTCCACCGAATCGACGAAGAGTTCGGTGTCGACCAACGGAAACTCCAGTTCCATGACGCCGCTGTCGAAGTGACGCTGGATCGGCCAGCCGGCGCGGGCGAACACGCGCAGCATGGGACGGTTGTCGGCCAGCACGTCGGCAGTGAAGCGTTGGATGCCGTTGCTGCGGGCGATCGCGGCAAGATGCTCCAACAACAGCGTGGCGATGCCCTTGCCCTGATGCGCATCGTCGACCATGAAGGCAACGTCGGCGTCGTCGCGGCCGGGCCACCGTTCGTAGCTCGCCCATGCGCTGAACTCGCCGCGGATCTCGAGCACCAGCGCGACGCGGTCAACGAAGTCCACGTTGGTGAAGTGGTCCAGTTCGGTGGCGTTCAGGGTGGGCTTCGGCGAGAAGAATCGCCGGTACACGTTCTCTCGGGGTTGCCGCTCGTGGAAGGTCAGCAGGGCGGGCGCGTCCTCGACGGTGATGGCTCGGATGTATCCGGTCTCGCCATCGGCAAGCACCACGCTGGTGGCCCACAGATCCCGCGATGCGCTCACCTGGGAAGCTTGCCATGCAATGGCCGCATCGAGCGCGGCGGTGGTCAGTTCGTGACGGGTGTTGCCGGCGCCACGTTCATCGCGCCGGCAGCGCGAGCTGCTTCGATCTTGGCCGTCGTCAGCTTGTTGCGTCCGAAGATGACCAAGCCGAGGTGGATGGCGGCGTCAGCGAACCACACCACGTGCAAGCCGGTGAACGGCTGTTTGTCGCTCCGATGACAGCAACGATCAGCCCGCCGAGCGCGGCGCCGATGGGCATCATGCCCCACGCGAAGAACCGGTAGACGCTGTTGACCCGGCCCAGCAGGTGAGGCGGGATGATCGATTGCCGCAGGCTGACGGTGATGACGTTCCAGCCCGACGTGAGGAACGCGCCGATGCCCGTGAACAGCATCACCAGGACCCATGACGAGCTCAGCCCCACCGCAACCGACACCACCACCGGTGTGCCCAGGGCAATGGCCAGACACGTGCCGCTGCCCAAGCGGCGCGAGGCCCACGGTGCAACCAGCCCGCCGACCGCTCCGCCGATCGCCCAGCCGAAGCCCAGCACGGTGAACAGGAATGGCCCGACGCCCAGCACCTCCTGCGCGAACAGCACCAACGTGGCCCCGCCCATGGTCGAGGCCAGGTTCATCAGGCCAAGGATCACGGCCATCGGCCGCAGCAACGGATGTGCTCGCAACCAGCGCACACCCTCGGCCAGTTCGGTTCGCCAGTGCGTGCTCTCGACGCCCTCGGGTCGGGTCGCCTTGAACGAGCCGGGAATCGTGGCGATCAACGCAGCCGACACGAAGAACGAACCGGCATCGACGAAGAGCGGAACGGCGAACGCCACGACCAACAGCAGTGACCCCAGCGGCGGCCCGACGAACGTGTTCATGACCATCTCGGCGCTCCACATGCGCCCGTTGGCGCGCTCGAGGTTGTCGCTGTGCACG
>JANNFQ010000018.1:0-4619 GCA_031380045.1 Acidimicrobiaceae bacterium | reverse complement strand
GACTACTCGTTTGCCGGCGGCGAACCCGGGCCGATTGCGCCGATCGCATGGGTCGAGCAACTCGTGGGTGTGTTGAAGGCCATGGTCGACCCGGCCAAGATCGATCTGGGTGTCCCCACCTATGGCTACGACTGGGTGCTGTCGGTCGCAGGCACCTGCCCGGCTGATCAGACACCCGAGAACAGCGCCATCTCGAACTCACGAGCCGCCCGCGAGACAACTGAGCGCGGCATCATCCCGATCTGGGACGAGGTGAACGCCGAACGGAAGTACGACTACGTCGCCACCCTGAACGGCACCGATGCCAGCGGCGTGGCGACCACCTGCACCGTCAACCGAACAGTGCGGTACCTCGACGCGCAGGCGGTTCATCGGCGGGCCTACCTGGCACACCGAAACGACCTGCACGGCGTGGCCCTGTGGGCGCTGGGCAACGAGGACGAGCTCACGTGGGAGGCACTGCGCGCTGCCCGACTGGGCGAAGCGACCTGGCCGCCGGCCGCTGCAACGCCGTAATGCGCCGACGTCACAAGGTCGACGAGTCGATGTCGTGTCCGAAGAACACCTTGCCCAGTGTCTCGTACATCCGGGGCGCCACCATCATGTGCTGCGTGGTGACGTGCACATCGCGCAGACACCGTTGCAACGGGCTGGACTCGTACACCGACGTTCCACCGCCCAGGGTGTACGCGACGTCGGTTGCCTTGGCCGCAGCCTCGGCCGCATGTACGCAGGCCAGGCGAATTCGGCCGCGGGTGCGCACATCGACGCGATCGCCCGATTGCACGGTGCCCCAGGCGCGACCGAGCTCGTCGTGCAGGAAGGCGCGAGCACTTCTGAGCGTTGCCTCGGCGCGAGCCAGGTCGGCCTGGGCCGAACCCGACTGACTGACGGTCTGCGAACTGAACAGCGGTTTCTTGCCCTGGCCCAGCTCGGTGAACTCGTCGATGGCGTGGCGAGCGACGCCGAGTGACACCGCGGCCACACCTGCGGCGAGCAGGCTGAAGTTGGGGAATCGTGCGAGCGCGCAATCGACCTGGCGGTGACCGACCAGAGGCTGCACGGTTCGGCCGCGTGGCACATGGGCGCCATCGACGCTGAAGTCGTTCGAGCCGCTGCCGCGCAACCCCGAGGAGTACCACGTGTCATGAATGCTGACATCGGTCGCCTCCATGAACATCAGGTGAAACTGGCCGTCGTCGGTGGTGGTGCCGCCCGTGATCCAATTGCAGTGTTGCGTGCCGCTGCCCCACGGCCACCGGCCGGTCACACGCCACCCGTCTCCGTCGGTCACGGCCCGGCCGTTGGGCGCATAGACACCACCGGTGATCGACTTCGCGTCGCCGAAGATTCGCTGCGCCCATTCGGGCTCCATGAACAGACTCATCGACGATGTCGTCGAGGCGATCATCGTGCACCAGCCCGCAGCGCCGTCGGCGGTGGCCACTGTTTCGACCGCCCGCACCAGGGTCAGCGGATCTGCCTCTGGTCCGCCGTACACCGCAGGCACACACATGCGGAACAGTTGTGCGTCGCGCAACGCCTGTACCAATCGTTTGGGAAGGCGCCGACCTTGCTCGGCCTTGTCGGCGTGGGCCTCGACGAGCTCGTGGACGCCCTCGGCGGCTTCGATCAGATCGACGCTCACGATGCCCGACCCACAGTTGCGGCGCGTTGCGAGTCGCTCCAGCTGAGTCCCTTGTTGACATCGACATCGTGCGGCAATCCCAGCACGCGCTCGGCCACGATGTTGCGTTGCACATCGCCGGTGCCGCCGCCGATGGTCAGTGCCTGGCTGAACATGTAGCCGTCGTACCAGCCCTGGTCGGACAGTCCCCCGGCCGGCTTGTCGGGCCCCAACCCTTTCGTGTCTGTGCCGGGGACGAACGTGCCGCTGCCGTCCCTCGAATTGGCACTGTCGGTCAGCATCGCTTTGGCACCGATCATGTCGCGAGCCAACGCCATGACGTGCTGGCCGTGTTCGTCGGCCAGGATCTTGCGGACGCTTGCCTCGGGCCCGGGCTGCTGGCCCTTCAATGCCGCCGTCAACGTGCGCATCCGAATCAGATCCAGCAGGGTGTGCTCGATGTACACATCGGCGATTCGCTGTCGCACGTGCACATCGCTGACGCCGTTCGGGTGTTCGTCGCGAATCGAGTCGATCAGCTCGACTGCTGTTGGACCGTTGCCCCACAAGACGCCGCCGGTGCTCAACGAGACCCGCTCGTTGCCCAAGGTCACCTTCGCCAGGCGCCAGCCGTCGTTCAGGTCGCCCACCAGATTCGCCGCAGGGATGCGCACATCGGTGAAGAACACCTCGTTGAAGGTGTGGCCCCCGGTCATCTCGGCAATCGGTCTGATCTCGATGCCTGGGGCATCCATCGGACAGATGAAGTACGAGATGCCCCGATGCTTGGCGACATCGGGATCGGTGCGCGCGATCAGGATGCCGAACTTGGCGTACTGCGCACCGCTGGTCCAGATCTTCTGCCCGTTGACGACGAACTCGTCGCCGTCGCGCACAGCTCTTGTGGCCAAACTGGCAAGGTCGCTACCACTGCCTGGCTCGCTGAACAACTGGCACCAGAACTCGTCACCCGACAGCAGCGGAAACAAGTACTGCTGCTTCTGCGCATCGGTGCCGGCGTACAAGATGGTCGGGCCCGCCCAACCGATGCCGATGGGATTGACCGGCCGCCGAACCCCGGCCTTCATCAACTCGTCGTCGATGATCAACTGATGGATGGGATCGGCGTCCAGTCCCCACGGTCGCGGCCAATGCGGTGCGACCAATCCGGCTTCGGCCAACAGCGCACCGGAGGGCTGCGGGTTGGCCGCCACCCAATCCCTGACCTCGATGCGTCGCGGATCGTCAGCGTCGGGCAGAAGAAAATCCATCGGCCGTACTGTAGAGGCCCGATCGACGGCAGGAATCTTTCGGTCACCGGGCCTGCTGTCGCGCTGCCCGCGCCATCGGCGCGAGGATGGGCAGCATGCAGTACGGATTCGTGGTGCCGTGGGCTGATGCCGCCGAGGTCGGCGAGTTGGCGTACGTGGCCGAGCATCATGGCTGGGACGGGTTGTTCGTCTGGGAGCCCGTGTGGGGCGTCGATGCGTGGGTGTCGCTGGCAGTGGCCGCGTGTCGAACCTCGTCGATTCGTCTGGGCACCATGCTGACGCCCGTACCGCGCCGTAAGCCGTGGGAGTTGGCCGGACAAGTCGCGACGGTCGATCGGTTGTCCGGTGGCCGAGTGGTGCTGGGCGTCGGCCTGGGTGCCCCCAGTTCGGGCTACGAGGCCTTCGGTGAAGTCACAGACCGGCACATCCGTGCCGAACTGCTGGACGAGGGTCTGGCCGTGTTGCGTGGTCTGTGGCAGGGCCAGCCGTTCGAATTCGACGGCACCCACTACCACGTGACGCCGTGCGAGTTCCCCGCCATCGGCAACACCATCCAGCAACCCGGTGTGCCCATCTGGTGCGTCGGCGCGCTGGGATCGAGGCGCTCCATGCAGCGGGCGTTGGGGTGCGACGGGCTGATCCCGCAGGTGGTCGACGCCACCGGCGCGCGTCAGTGCACGCTGGAAGAACTGCAACACGTCGACCTGCCCAGTGGTCGACCGTTCGACGTCGTCGTGGAAGGCGCCTGGACAGAGCATTCGCCGGCCGCGTGGGCAGCCGCGGGCGCAACCTGGTGGATCGAGAGCATGTGGGGCGCGATGGGTGAGGCCGATCCGGTGGGCAGCGCCACCGACCGGCTGCGGGCAGGACCGCCGTCGTGACCGTCGGGTACCCTCGGCCAACGTGGCATCGACACCCGTGACTTCAACGACTTCCGCTGGTGCTGCAGGGCCTTCGTCGGACGGATGGAACCTCGCCGACATCTGGGAACACAACGCCGACCGGTTTCCCGACGCGGTCGCACAGGTGCACGGCGATGCAACATTCACGTGGCGTCAGTTCGACCGCCGCGCCGACGGCCTCGCGGCGGCGTTGTTAGAGGCCGGCCTCGCCCACCACGACAAGGTGGCTCACTACCTGTACAACTGCCCGGCATATCTCGAGAGCATGTTCGGCATGTTCAAAGCCGGCCTGGTGCCGATCAACACCAACTACCGCTACACCGACGACGAATTGACGTACCTGTGGACCAACGCCGATGTGGTCGCGGTCGTGTTCCACGGCAGCTTCACCGAGCGGTGCGCCGGCATGCGCGGCAAGGTGCCTGCCGTTCGCCTGTGGATCTGGGTCGACGATGGCACCGAGCCGTGCCCCCATTGGGCGATCGACTACGAAACCGCAGCAGCGTCGGCAACTTCCCGCACCGTCGCCCCGTGGGGGCGTTCGCCCGACGATCTCTACATCCTGTACACAGGTGGCACCACGGGGTGGCCAAAAGGCGTGATGTGGCGTCAAGACGATTTGGTCGGCAGCCTGGACGCGCCGTCCAGGCACCCGCTTCCCGCTGCACCTGGATGGGATGAGTTCGATGCGCGCATCGCCAAGCCTGGGCCGCGCAACCTGCCGGCCGCTCCGCTCATGCATGGCACAGGCGCGTTCAACGCCATGTGGAACCTGGTGCTGGCCGGCTCGGTCGTCACCAACGTCGGGCGTCACTTCAA